>JAUCGN010000260.1 GCA_030378125.1 Thiotrichales bacterium HSG1
ATTAGAACATGGTTTATTGCTGGAACAATCGTTGGCAATAATTACCGAAACTCAATTATTTGGAGAAAGGGTTTCGCAACGCCGCCGCCGTAATAGAAAAATTCAACGGGATACCGATGCAATAGTACGAGATTTAACTGAGCTGACTATAGATGCACCTATTGTCCATGAGGAATATGGGGTGGGGCGTTATCATGGTTTGGTTACTCTAAATATTGGTGGTATGGAAGCAGAATTTTTACAGTTGGAATATGCCAAACAGGATAAACTTTATGTGCCAATTTCAGCGTTAAATTTAATTAGCCGTTTTACTGGTATGGACCCTGAACATGCACCATTACACAAATTAGGAACTAAACAGTGGGAAAAAGCTAAACAGAAAGCTGTCAAAAAAGTTACCGATGTGGCAGCAGAATTATTGAATATTTACGCTCAACGAGAAGCTAAACAAGGGCAATCTTTCCAAATTTCTGCTGAAGATTATCAATCTGTTGTTCAAACCTTTCCATTTGAAGAAACTCTTGATCAGCAGGAAGCAATTACCGAAGTACTAAATGACATGACTTCTAGCAAACCAATGGATCGACTGATCTGTGGTGATGTTGGATTTGGTAAAACTGAAGTAGCGATGCGGGCAGCATTGGTAGCGGTATTAAACGGTCAACAGGTTGCGATACTGGTTCCAACTACTCTATTGTGTCAGCAACATTATCAAACTTTTCAAGATAGATTTGCTGAATGGCCAGTGGTGGTTAAACAGTTATCACGCTTTATTACTCCCAAAAAACAAAAGGAAATAACTAAAGCTATTCAAGACGGGCAAGTTGATATTATTATTGGTACTCATAAATTATTGAATATTAAATTCAACCAGTTAGGTTTAGTAATAATTGATGAGGAGCATAGATTTGGAGTCAGACAAAAAGACCGTTTTAAGGCCTTGCGAGCCGAAGTTGATATTTTAACTCTTACCGCAACTCCAATTCCACGTTCTTTAAATATGTCTCTATCTAATTTACGAGATTTATCAGTTATTTCTACTCCACCAACTGGTCGGTTAGCGGTAAAAACTTTTATTCAAGAATGGCGAGATCACTCTATTAGTGAAGCTATTTTGCGAGAATTAAAACGTGGTGGACAGGTGTTCTTTCTGCATAATAATGTTGATACTATCAAAGGCATGGCTATCAGTATTCAAGATATGTTGCCAGAAGCACGGGTACAAATTGGTCATGGTCAAATGCGAGAGAAAGAGCTAGAACATGTTATGCAGGATTTTTATCATCGCCGTTTTAACGTATTGGTTTGCACCACAATTATTGAAACTGGTATCGATATTCCGACCGCTAATACTATTATCATCAATCGTGCTGACAAATTGGGTTTAGCTCAATTGTATCAATTGCGAGGTAGAGTTGGTCGTTCACATCATCAGGCTTATGCTTATCTTATTGTTCCATCTCGTAAATCTATGACTAAAGATGCTTGCAAACGGATTGATGCGATTGAGGCTTTAAATGAGGTTGGGATGGGTTTTAGTTTGGCTACGCAAGATTTAGAAATTCGTGGGGCTGGTGAGTTGTTAGGTGATGAACAAAGTGGTTTTGTGCAGGAAATTGGTTATAATTTGTATAGTGATTTGTTGGAGCGTGCAGTCACCAGTATTAAATCTGGACAACCAATGGAGGAGTTAGTGGTCAATAATACCGAAGTTGATTTGCATGTGCCAGCTTTATTACCAGAAAGCTATTTATATGATATACATACCCGTTTAATTATGTACAAACGGATAGCTAATGCTCCCGATATACCCGCTTTGGATGATATTCAAGTTGAGATGATTGACCGTTTTGGTTTGTTGCCAGAACATGCTAAAAATTTATTAATTATCACTGAGTTAAAGTTAAAAGCTAAGTTGTTGGGAATAAGCAAAATTGATTTTGGTGAAAAAGGTGGCAGTATTTTATTTATGGATAACACTTCGATAGAACCACAGAAGATTATTGCTCTAATTCAAAACAATCCAGTACAGTATCAATTACAAGGAGAAAATAAGATTAGGTTATTAATGGAAATTACTGAATTTAAACAACGTTGTATAGATTTAGAAAGGGTATTTGGTTTGTTATCCTAGATTTATTTGGTAGTCCTGAACAAGGTATTGTTATATAAAATTAAACGATATTAACATTATAGCGATGAATGAAAGAATCCCTACCCAAATAGCTCCAACTGATGTAAATCATTGGTTAAAATTGCAGAATACTTTTGACCTTTGGCAAATTCAGCGTTCAAGTATTCATGTTGTGCCTGTTAATATTGGTCACGTAAATGTAGGTACTGTGCTCCAAGTATAATTAATAGCATACAAATACAAATTAATAGTTTAAAATAAGATTATGAAAGAACTTAATCAATCAGAAAACTGCCCAAATTGTGGAAGCTCAGAAATAAAAGTAATAAGCAATTATAATACACAATGGTAGTAGACGAATGAATCGATGCCAAGAGTGTAACCATAATTTTTCAGAGACGAAGGGAACGCCAATGGCACATGTCAAAACGCCGTTAAGCAAAGTCGCAAGTGTGTTTCGTGATAATCAAAGAATAACTTAGAAGCATTTGAACAAGATTTAACGGATTAAAGGATAGACAGGATTATATAGTAACATTCTTACAAAACCACATCATAAAAACAAATTATAGGTAAAAACATATGAGTTATAGTGTAGATTTCAGAAAACGTGCAATAGATTTTGTTATTGAAGAAAAAAATAGTATGA
>JAUCGN010000261.1 GCA_030378125.1 Thiotrichales bacterium HSG1
GAGGTGGAAGTGGCTCAATTTGACATGTTATGGGCTAAACGTTTGTTTGCAATGTTAGAAATTGTACAACGCGGTACATTAGTTTTGGCAATATTATTGTCGTTGGGTGTCTTATTAATAGTTGGGAATACCATCCGCTTAGCTATCCAAAATCGCCGTAAAGAGATAGAGATAAATAAGTTAGTAGGAGCAACAGATGCTTTTATCCGCCGTCCTTTTTTATATACCGGTTTTTGGTATGGTCTGTTGGGCAGTCTAATCGCTTGGTTGTTAGTTACGACATCTTTATGGTCATTGCATGGCCCGGTTAAAAAGTTAACTGCTTTATATTACAGCAAATTTGAACTGATAACTTTAGGAATATTACCAAGTATGGCATTAATATCAGTTGGAATTTTATTGGGTTTAATGGGTGCATGGATAGCTGTCAACAAACATTTACGAGATATAGAACCGAGTTAAAATACCAAAAATTGATAGTCCCTACAAAACAATGCGTAAATCCTACGATTTTTAAAATATGTTCGTGCTGATGATAATTTATCCCTGAAACCCATAATTACCCCCTAAACCATATGCAAAATAAACTAAAAGGTATCAGCTACTGTCCAGTAAAATTATCTCTAAAAAATGTTATTACCATGATTCGTTTTGTAAAAATTATGCACAATTTAAGTCAATTATCAAGTTATCAGCAAAAAATTAACTTACCATCAATTGCTAATTTTAACTCTAATGTTTCTGGTGTAATGATGGGATATGATTTTCATATTACTGAACAAGGTCCTAAACTAATTGAAATAAATACTAATGCTGGAGGAGGATATCTAGCTTTCCACGCTAATCATCCTAAAAATTTTGCTATTCCGGCATTAAAGCTAAAAACAAAATTACTCCTGATGTTTGGCCAAGAAATATCTTTATACGGTAGTAAACCTTCCAGAATGGCAATTATAGATGATGAACCTGAAAAGCAATTCTTTTTTCCAGAAATGTTAGAATTTGCTAAAATGTTCACTGAAAATTGGGGAATACCCACAGATATAGTCGATCCTAATGAAGTGGAAAATAAAAATGATAAATTATTTTTCAATGATAATCAAATAGATATGATATATAATCGGCATTGTGATTTTTACTTAGAAACTTTGCCACATATAAGGGATGCTTATTTGGCTAATAATGTTTGCCTCACTCCTAATCCAAGGAATTATGCCTTGTTAGCTGATAAACAACGTATGGTTATTTGGTCTAATTTAGAAACTTTGTTGGAATTTGGATTAGAGCAAGCTATAGCAAAATTTATTGCCTCTTTAGTACCAGAAAGCTATTTATTAGCTAATTTAAATATGGAAAATGTTTGGAAGCAGAGAAAACAATGGGTATTTAAACCAATAAATAGGTTCGGTAGCAGAGGAGTTATAATAGGCAACAGTTTGAGAAAAAAACGTTTTAACAATTTACCAACTCAAGAAACTCTCGTCCAACGTTTAGTTAAACCTTCTCTTAGTGACTGTGAAGGATTTGATAAACCTATGAAAACAGATATAAGGGTATTTGCTTACCGTGATAAAATATTAGGGATTGGAGCTAGACTTTATCGTGGACAGGTGACTAATTTTCAAGAGGTAGGTAGTGGTTACGCTCAAGTATATATTTGAACACAATCTTTAACTTATTTGAAAATCCATATTGGTGCAGAATAATAAATCTATGAGTATCTTACAAAGTTATAAATCCTGCTTTCATATGAGTGGCAAACCTTCCAAAGTTTTTAAAATCTGGAAGGTTTTTTGAGGATAGTTTTATCTAAGAAAATTAATTTATAAAATCTGGTGCAAACGTTGACCGATAATGTGGCCAATCGACATATGTAAATCCTCAATAATCCCATAATTGTTACTAGGAATGTGGATTTGAATATCTGCCAAATCTTGCACTTTACCACCATCAAAACCGGTTAACGCAACTACTGTAACCTCGTTTTCTTTTGCCCATTTACAAGCATTTACGATATTTGGTGAGTTGCCGGAACCAGTAATTGCTATAGCCACATCTCCAGCAGTAGCATAAGCATTTAATTGATAACGAAAAATTTCGGCATAAGAAATATCATTAGCCAATGCGGTCAAAAGCCCAACATTGTCACTAAGACTATGAACTTGTAAAGCTTTTGGTCCTCCGGCCGCACCAGTCATAACGAACTCTAGACCAAAATGTCCTGAAGTGCTAGCACTACCTCCATTACCAAATACAAAAACTTTACGATTCTCTTTTTGAACTTGCACTAGTTTGGTGACCAGTTCATCAATTATTCCATAGTCAATAGAACTAATCACTTCATTCATAGTAGTAAAATAGTCTTGTGCTGATTGGCACATGCTTCTATTCATAAAATTCTCCATTTATGGACATAAACCTTGAATGCTTTCCACATATGATTTATCCTTTAAGTTTTTGATACTTTCTCTATAAATAAACATATCAAGAGTATCAGCGTTATGTGTTATATTACCATTTTGTAAACGATAACCAAAGATAACACTTACAAAACCGGTTAGTGGTATTTTGCCATTGTATATAGCTAAATTGTGTTCCGATTTTAAAACTACATTCGATTGAAAAGCTTTCAGTTTTTTTAAGTCACCATCCCATTCTTCAGCACTTCTACCTTCATCAGTTACCATGTAAAATGTCTCTTTTTTAGCTTCTGGATATGGCTTGTGAATACCAACAACTACAATATCAGCCTGTTTACCAAG
>JAUCGN010000262.1 GCA_030378125.1 Thiotrichales bacterium HSG1
TTGGATATTTTCAAAGCTTCCGCTAATGCTAAATCAAGGTCATCAAGATGATTGGTATTGATTGAAGTTATTGGACTTATTTCATAAATTGTTAGCACTGGACCAGGTTGCACAGAAACAACTTCCACTTCGACTTTGATACTAGCGAAAGCATCTACCATACGCTGTGATAAAGATTTTATGGTAGGTGGATTAATAATGTTAGACACGGCATCTAGCAATTTTAATGATGGCAATAGTGATGGAGTAGGTGGTTTAGGCGTTACGGTTTGAACAGGTGCTTTTTCCTCAGTGTAATAATTTTCATCTTGGTATTCGTCATCATATTCATCGTTATATTCTTCTGCATAACGTTTTCGTTCTTCACGCCATTCGATTCTACGTTCTTGCCAACGACTGTAAGCATTTTTACTCCATTTTTTAGTGTTACTACCTGCAACCTTAGATATTTTTTTGGTGGTCTGTAAGGTCTTTTTGGTGTTGGTTGATAACCATGGTAAAAGTTGGCTAGTCATATGTTTTTTAATCACAGGTAGCCATTGTAAAGTGTGATAACCAACGACATCAGCTAATTTCATCCAAGATAAACCGGTCAACAAGGTTACACCAGTGAAGAATAATGCTATTAAAATAAGAGTTGCTCCTAATGGATTAACCACAGCCACTAAACTATTTCCAACCCATTGTCCTAAAACTCCACCTGCATGGGTTGGTAACAAAGTGTTTTCAGAGGTAAAATGTACAATAGCGAGTCCACAACCAGCCATTAAAGTTATCAGAAAACCAAAACTTGGGATAAGTAAATTTTTTGGTTCAGAAAGAAAATCATGATGACGACCTTTATAAATCAACCAACCGGTGTAAGCAACCATGACAGGAAACAAGTAAGCAAAATAACCAAACAAGTTTAGAAAAATGTCGGCAAAATTTGCTCCAAACAAACCACCAATATTTTGAATTTCTTTTCCTGAACCACCACGTCCCCAGCCGGGGTCACCACCGTAATAGGTAAATAATGATATAAACAGATATATTCCCATGAAATAAAAGAATATTAATACTATTTCTTGTAAACTATATTTAATTGGTTTATTTTCTTTATTTTTACGAATGTTACGTTTAGATTGTCTTTTTTGCATTGAATTAAACTCCTAGTTATACTTAATCCAAGTTGTTACTTAATAAATTATAAAAAAATAAGTTAAATAAATGGATTGCTATAATATTGTTCAAAATTCTGAATTATACAAATTATGCTTAAAAACTGTCTTTATTCAGCTAATAAAATACCACCACGATTATTCCTTTTAACTTGGTATAAGACTTCATCAAGGTGAATCAGTAACATTTCCAAATCAGTTTTAGTATCCAAATCTGTTTCACCTTTGTATTCACAAGCCCCGATACTTAAACTAAATTGTAATAATTCTCCCATAGGAGTTTTAACAGTATTTTCCTGAATTCGTTTTAACACCATCATAGCGGCTTTGTTATCAAAATTCCATAATACAATTAAAAATTTATTACCTGACCAACGTGCTAACCAATCACCGTCTCGAATGTTATCAGCTAATGTTGCTACAATTTGGGTTAAGCAAACATCTCCTAAATTATGGCCAAATTTTTCGTTTAATTCTTTGAAATGATCAACATTTAATAGTGCAACTAACATTTGATTTTCTTCTCGCCTAGCTCTGGCTATATCTTGCAATAAACGTTGTTCTGCAATATGTCGATTAAAAATACCAGTTAGAGGGTCTATTGCTGAAGTTTTTTTCAATGACTTATCAAATGAATCTATCTTTTCTATTGCATATTGAACATCTGTCATCAATTGTCCGACATTATCTCCAAAATCAACCGGTAATTTGGCAATCTTTTCTCCGTTAAGGGCACTATGGAGAGTACTTGCTGTCAGTGCTATTGGACACAAGAGTTGTTTCAAGAAAAACATGGAAGCAAATGTTCCTACTATTGTTAACATTAAAACCACCATAAACAGAAAAAACATTTCATGGGATGGTGTTATTAATAAAAAAATGAACACTGTTATCAACGCTATTATAGGGCCAAAACAAGCAATTGTAATAATTTTAAGAAAGTAATCATGTTGTAATAGCTGTGGCAGGTATTGGCACGAATTGAAATAGAACTTTAGTTTATTCATATCCATAATATATTTTTATCAAAACTGGGCATTTTGGTATATTCAAATGATGAATCTTCCTATGAATTGGAACATTTCTTTGTCGTTTCTGGAATAAGGTACGATTTCTCGAAATCAAGATAATATGATAGTTTCGGGAAATACGCTTTGCTTCATTCTCGAAATAACTATCAGTGTAAACCAACGAGTATAATATAATACAATATTCAAATAAACAAGAATGAATGTCAGCCGTGACTATTTGCTTTTTACGTTATTTTAGTTTAGGATTTTTCTTCAACCCAAGCAGTTACACTTTTCATAGCTGCTGGTAATTTATCTGGTTCATTGCCACCACCTTGTGCCATATCAGGTCGCCCACCACCTTTACCACCAATTTGAGCAGCTACATATTTCATCAAATCTCCAGCTCTTATTTTACTTGTGAGTTCGGGTGTTACCGCAGCAACTAAGATGATTTTATTATCCGTTACTCCAGCTAATAAGATTACTCCATTAGTCAGTTTATTTTTTAGCTGATCGGCAGTGTTACGCAGTTGTTTCATGTCCATATTATGGAGGGATGCTACTAATAGATTTATTCCTTTAATATTA
>JAUCGN010000028.1 GCA_030378125.1 Thiotrichales bacterium HSG1
GACTTCCTTTACTATATTTTCCATTCATCTTAATATAATAGAAATTTTGTCATCAAATGCAATATTTTGACTGAAGTCTTTTTCCGTCTGGAAGACGGAGGTTTTAAACCATTTGAGGGACTATAAAGAATTAAACGCCGTGTATATCAGCTTAGGAAAATGTCACCAAGCATTGGGTGAGTTTTCTGAAGCTGATAAAATGTACGAAAAAGCCTTAGATGGACTCATAGAACTAAATGAAAAAGGCCAAATATTATCTGACGAAATCAATAAACTCAGCACAATTATTGAATGGTACAAATCATCACAACGACCGAGTGGACACGATATTTCAGAAGCTTTTGAAACCGCCCTTAAAGGACTTGAATGGTTAGATCGAGTACTAAACCAAATCTCAGATACCAGCAAATCAGATTTAGTAGAAAAAAACATCTACCTATATAGAGTATCGGCTGACTTTGCTCTACAATTCAAACAACCAGAACAAGCCTACATCTTCCTTGAACGAAGTAAATCAAGAGTATTGGTTGAACAAATGCTGCGTGAACGCGCCGAGCCGGGTTCCAACGTTGATATAAACTTGCGCATCCAATACCAAAAACTTCGGGAACAATTGCGCCTACTCATCAACCAACTCGACACCTCAACCCCGACTGGCATAGCTGGCGACGGTACAACCCGCTTTTTCACACCCACCACCCGCAGCATCGAACGTCGTCCCCAACAAACCGAACAACTCTTGCAAAAACAACAAATAGTAGAACAAGAACTAAAAAAAGTACGCGATGCCATAATTGAACAAGATGCAGCCTTTGGTGAAGCAATCCAACCACGCGCCCTAACCATTAACGAAGTCAAATCACTGATTCCAACAGATACCCTAGTTATTGCCTTCGAGCAACGTCCAGAATTCTTGTATCTCTACGCCATAACCACACAAGGCATATCAACACCCTTGCAAATAAATGTATCTTTACAGCAAGTTAATGAACGGATAGCAGTATTTCAAACTGAAATCACTGGAGAAAGAATAAAGAATCGAAAAACAGAACTAACAAATCTTAATCAATGCCTAGATAAATATTTAAAACAAGCATTTACCCAACTAACAACCCAATTTCAACCCAAGCAGATAATCTTAATTCCCCATATTGGTTGGCACTTACTACCAATTCATTTGGTCAGTATAAATGACGAACCATTAGCCATGCGTTATACTGTACGTTATTTACCCTCTCTACAGATTTTACGCTTAATTTCCGAACGCCCACCAGCGAATCAAGGCAAAGGCTGTATTATTGCAAATCCTTGGAGTGAAGCATTAGAAAAATTAATAGGTAAAGAACATGAATTAATCAGTGGCGAGCAAGAAGGCCATAAAGTTTATAAATTACGCACCCAAATAGATCAACTTCTAGTCCGTGAACAAGCAACCTCAACCGCAGTACGCCAAGCACTTGATAAAACACAACACAGCCATTTTTCGTGTCACGGTCATTTTGATGCAGACTTAACCAAAGCCGGATTGACATTAGCAGACTGTAAAGATTTGGTTGCAATGGAAATGTTCACCAGCATCCGTTTAGACAATCCCCGCCTAGTTGTCATGAGTGCCTGTGAAACTGCCCAAATAAAACCCACCCTCGCTGATGAGTACATGGGACTTAGTTCAAGCTTCTTATTTGCTGGAGCGCATAACGTCTTAGCCACTCTTTGGCAAGTTGATGACAATGCCACCCGCTTGCTGATAGAAGATTTTTATCAAGGCTTAAATGATGGACTATCACCAGTCAAAGCATTACAACAAGCACAGCATCAACTACGCAACATGAGCGTAGAAGCAATATTAGCCCGTTCTCCTGAACAAACAATCACTCGAACATACAAAGATTCTTACTATTGGGCAGGATTTGTATTGATTGGGGATGGAGAATAAAATATTTTGAGTTATACTTAAATATACTTTACACTGTTATAAATAAGGAATACCGCAGAGCGGTATACTAGGAATTCCCAACGAAGACGTTGGGAACTAGGAAAACAGGATTATAAAACTTACTGGAGATAAATAATGAACTTACACAATAATATTCAAAGTTATATCAAAGAATTACAAGAATTATTAAACGAAACTGATGAACAGAAATTAATAGATAAAGCTTATGTTAAATGGGGAGAAGATGACTCTCGTTATGAAGTTTTAGAACAGTTTATAGAATCATCGCAGGGAAGTAGCAGAACAATATCGCAAACAGTAGAAAAAGTTTATAATATTGGGAAAATTGATAATGCCAGCTTTGACAGTTTCGATAAACCAGCTGACCCACCAGCAGATACAAAGCCTGATAGTGGTGGTCAAAACAAACCAGTTAAATAATTTTTAGACCTGACAGGTTTTGGAAACCTGTCAGGTCTCTCAACTCCTATTACAAAAATAATGAACCATCTAAACTACGAATTTTATTTCCTATTTCAAGTAACGTATAACGATACCAATGAAATATGCCAAGAGCCTCTATTTTTTCCTAACAAAATTCAAAAAAATTTGCATAGCCTTCGTATTGATAAAGATAAAATCCTATTTCGTTATGCACCATCTAACAAAGCTAAACTTAATGAATGGCAACAACATCTACAACAAGGCTGGAAACAGATAATAGATTGTTATCAAAATGATTTTAAGCCAGAAGCATTTATAGGCGTAGCTTTACTTATTCTTGATGAAACAGTAAACAAATATAAAATTAGTTGTAAAACAAATATTGGCACGGTTACTTTCCAACCAGCAATTAATTATAAAACACCAAATGAAAAGTTTTTACTAAAAATAGCATCAAATGAACTGAAAGAAATACCACCAGCAACTTTAGAAGAATTTGAGCCACAATATCAACCAATAACAAATTGTTATAACTGGCAAATTAAAATCTCTACACCAATCAGTTTAAAACCAATGGAACTTGGTGAAAACCACCATAATCCTATTTTTGCAGTTTATGGTTTAGCACATGGTAATTTACCTTCCGAAGCTGCAGATCAATTGCAAAATTTTTTATGCAGTGGCGATGTAGCACTGATGTGGCAAGTATTAACCCGTTTAATAATGCAAAAATGGCAATTTGAACGTTTTGATATGACCGCTGCTAAATTACGACAGCAACTTGATTCTAAAAATGAAATTTATCAACAAATACCTGATAACAATTTAAAATGTGCCAACGATAAAAAATTTGAAGCAGAATTGCATAATATTATGCGGCTAGATGCAGATGCCAAACAAGTTTTAGCACGATTGGATGCAGCTACAAAAACTTTGGAAATCAATCGCTATAATTTAGAAAGACATTTACATCGCAGCGAACAAGTTTGGCAATATTTAGACAAAACAGATAAAATCTATTATTGGCAATTAACTTGGCAAAATGATACCGAAGTCCCTTTATTGGATAGCTTTGATTTAAATATTAACAATTTAAAAAATCATACCACTTACATTCAAGACTCCTTAGCTTATTTAGATGGCATTCGTACTCGCTGGCAATTACACCTTGATGGACAACGTTTACAATACGAATCCAATATTCAAAAACTATTGTTTGTATTAACATCTATTGCAGCATTCACTGGTGTAGTTGCTTTCATCACCCAAAATCCTGAAGACGTAGCTCTTTTATTAGGAATCTTTGCCGATAATCCACAAAAAATAACTCAAATAGGACATTTGTTATTAATCGGGATTAATTTACTGATTTTAATATTCTTTATACTGCCGTTTTTCTATTTATATTTAAAATCACGCTGGAAAAAATTTCATTGTTGGTTTAAGCAGTTGTTTCTCTCTAGTCCAATCATCAACCTGCATCGCCGCAAATAATTCCGAATCTTTAGGCACATGATTACTAGCACATAAAGTTTCCGCTATATGCTGATAAAAACTATTTTCACGACTTTCTAACACATTATCACAAGACAAATAAATAACCACATATTTATCAGGCTTTCCAACTAAATTCTCCCAAACCTGAGAAAAACGATATAATAAACAACTCTTTCCCAACTTTTTATCACCAACAATATTAATACTAGTCGGCTGTGCAGCTTCCATTTGTGAAACAACATATTTAAAATCAACTTCACGCCCTATAAATGGGCCATCAATCTCAATCTTAGATGCCGCCACAAAAGGATTCGCTTCTATTTTCATATTCTATCTCCAATTTTGTTGAGTTTCCTTAATATCCCTCTTATCAAAGTATATCATTTTCCACACACGTTCACTTAAGCCAAAACCGGAGCCAACCACCTCTCAACTTCCTCCACAGTCATACCTTTACGTTTAGCATAATCTGCAACCTGATCTGATTCAATTTTACCTGTACCAAAATAGCGACTATCTGGATGAGAAAAATACCAACCAGAAACTGAAGATGCTGGATACATTGCAAAGCTTTCCGTTAGGTTTATTTCAGCATTTTCATCCGGTTGCAATAACTCCCACAAAAGAGCCTTTTCAGTATGATCTGGACAAGAAGGATAACCAGCAGCAGGTCTAATTCCCTGATAACCTTCCTTAATTAATTCCACATTACTTAAATTCTCATCTTTAGCATATGCCCAAAATTCTTTCCGTACCCTTTCATGCAATCTCTCTGCAAAAGCCTCCACCAATCTATCTGCTAATGCTTGCAATAAAATCACATTATAATCATCATGTTGCTGTTTAAATAAATCTATCTGTCGCTCAATACCAATCCCAGCAGTCACCGCAAAAGCTCCCAAATAATCAGGATGTCCAACTGGAGCTATAAAGTCAGACAGACATAAATTTGGCTTATCTTTCTTTGGAATCTGTTGACGTATATGATGCAACGTGGTGGTAACTTTAGTTCGAGTATCATCACTGTAAATAGCAATATCATCATCATTGATCATATTAGCTGGAAAGAAAGCAATAACACCTTTAGCTTGTAACCAGTTCTCAGCAATAATCATTTTTAACATAGTTTTAGCATCATCAAACAACTTTTGAGCTTCAACTCCAACCTTGCTATCATCCAAAATTTGCGGATATTTACCAGATAAATTCCAAGTTCTAAAAAATGGATTCCAATCAATATATTCCAACAGTTCTGCCAATGAATAATCAGTGAAAGTTTTTAATCCTAAAAAAGTTGGTTGTGGTGGGGTATAGTTTTTCCAATCATCCCTAAATTTATTAGCTCTAGCCTGTTGGAGAGATAGCTGTTTACGTTGTTTTTTACCAGCTCTACGTTCTCTTATTTCAGCATATTCTGCTTTTATTTCATTAGCATATTCTGCTTTAATATTAGAATCTAACAGCTTACGCACCACCCCAACTGCTCTTGACGCATCCAATACATACACTGCTGGATGGCTATAATTAGGAGCAATTTTAATAGCAGTGTGAACTTTGGAAGTAGTTGCACCACCAATTAATAGCGGAATTTCAAACCCTTGACGCTCCATCTCTTTAGCAACAAACACCATCTCATCTAATGAAGGAGTTATCAATCCAGACAGCCCAATCGCATCACAGTTATGCTCTTTAGCTTTAGCAAGAATAGTATCGGCTGGCACCATAACCCCAATATCAATCACTTCAAAATTATTACACTGCAATACTACAGTTACAATATTTTTACCAATATCATGGACATCGCCTTTAACCGTTGCCATCAAAACTTTGCCAGCACTGCTACTAGCTCCATCTTTTTCTGCTTCAATGAAAGGCATCAGATAAGCAACAGCTTTTTTCATTACTCGTGCTGACTTAACTACTTGAGGTAGAAACATTTTACCCGCTCCAAACAGGTCTCCAACAGTATTCATACCATCCATCAAAAGTCCTTCAATCACATGGAGAGGTCGCTCTGCTTTCTGTCTAGCTTCTTCAGTATCAACATCAATATATTCAGTAATTCCCTTCACCAAAGCATAAGATAACCGTTTTTCTACTGGCTCTTCACGCCATGCTGCTGTCTGTTCTTCAACCTGCTTACTACCTCCAGCTCTATATTTATCCGCTATTTCCAACAACCGATCAGTTCCATCTTCTCGCCGATTTAAAATAACATCCTCAACTCTGTCCCGTAATTCTTCGGGTAGGTCTTCATAGATTGCTAACTGGCCCGCATTAACGATTCCCATATCCATACCAGCCTTGATTGCATGGTAGAGAAATACCGAATGAATTGCTTCCCGAACTGGGTTATTGCCTCGGAAAGAGAACGATACATTGGATACACCACCAGAGATTAAAGCATGGGGTAAAGTTTGCTTGATTTCGGCAACAGCTTCAATAAAATCAACCGCATAGTTATTATGCTCTTCAATTCCAGTGGCAACAGCAAAGATGTTTGGATCAAAAATAATATCTTCAGGTGGAAATCCAACTTTCTCAGTTAAAATTTTATAGGAGTTAGTACAGATTTCAAGTTTGCGAGCTTTGGTATCGGCTTGTCCTTGTTCATCAAATGCCATTAAAATGATAGCAGCTCCGTAGCGTTTGATTAAACTGGCTTTTTCGATAAATAAATCTTCACCTTCTTTCATACTGATGGAGTTTACGATAGATTTACCTTGCACGCATTTCAAACCAGCTTCCAGCACTTCCCATTTAGAAGAATCAATCATGATTGGAACTTTGGCTATATCTGGTTCGGTGGCTACTAAGTTTAAAAATTTAACCATCTCCACATTAGCATCAAGCAAGCCCTCATCCATATTAATATCAATGATTTGAGCCCCATTTTCTACCTGTTTACGAGCTACTTCTAAAGCTTCTTCATATTTCTTTTCTTTAATCAAACGCTTAAACTTGGCAGAACCAGTAACATTAGCTCTCTCTCCAACATTTACATACAATGAGTCTACATCAATTGTACAAGGCTCCAAACCTGATAATCTACAAGCTATTGGAATTTCTGGTATTTTGCGGGGAGTACACTGCTCAACTGCTGTTTTGATAGCTTGAATATAATCTGGAGTTGTACCACAACAGCCACCAACTATATTTAAGAAACCGCTATTAGCCCATTCCACAATTTCATTTGCCATGTTTTCTGGTGTTTCGTCAAATCCACCTAAATCATTGGGCAAACCAGCGTTGGGATGAGCGGAAATATAACAATCAGAAATTTTAGATAATTCAGCGATATACTGACGTAATTCTTTAGCTCCTAATGCACAGTTGAGACCAATTGACAACGGTTTAGCATGACGGAGAGAGTTCCAAAATGCTTCCACTGTTTGTCCAGAAAGAGTTCTCCCGGAAGCATCAGTGATTGTACCCGAAATCATAATTGGTAATTCGGTATTAAAATCAAGGAAATACTTTTGTACCGCAAATACTGCGGCTTTAGCGTTAAGAGTATCAAAGATGGTTTCTATTAATAATACGTCAGCTCCACCATCGACTAAGCCTTTGGTTGCTTCATAATAGGCTTCTACCAAAGCATCGAAAGTTATATTACGAACACTTGGATCGTTAACATCTGGGGAAATTGAGCAAGTTCGGTTAGTTGGACCTAAAGTACCAGCAACAAAGCGTGGGCTGTCAGGAGTTGCTATAGAATCAGCAGCTTCTCTGGCTAGTTTAGCTCCGGCAAAGTTTAATTCATATACCAATTCCTCCATTTGGTAGTCAGCCATTGCTGTTACTGTACTACTAAAGGTATTGGTTTCAATTATATCGGCTCCAGCTTCAAGATATAAACTATGGATTTCTTTGATTATTTGTGGTTGAGTAAGTGACAGCAGATCATTGTTACCTTTTACATCACATGGCCAGTCTTTAAACCGTTCCCCACGATAATCAGCTTCTTCTAGTTTATATCTTTGGAGCATCGTACCCATTGCTCCATCAAGGATTAGGATACGTTGTTGCAATAATTTTTTAATGTTTGACATTTTTTATTGTCCCATAAATGGTTAAAAACCTCCGTCTTCCAGACGGAAAAAGACTTCAGTCAAAATTTATATAAAAATCGTGCGAAGCACACTACGCTTTTTACTTTAGTCGGCGGTTTAATCCGTCGATAAAGAGACTTCCAGTCTAAATTTTTGAATCTACCGCTCTTCTAGGCGGTAGTGGTTCAATTGTGGGTAGTCCTGAACAAAGTAGTGTTAGTATAAAATTAAACAATATTAGCATTATAGTGATGAATAAAGTACCAAATAGCTCCAACATGATTTGGATTCTTTTTGCAAAAATATTTGTTTTATATAATCATAGGACTTACGCATTGACAACTTCTAAAAAATAATATTTCAATAAAATTATATAGTTATAAAATATATTTGATTTATCATAATTTCTGTAAAAATTGAAGTATAAAATTACAATGCTAAGTTGCGTAAAGGAATTATGTAATTTTAAAATATAAATTATATGTATATTAAATTTAACTATTTATATGGTAACTTATTGTATTTAAATAGTTTCATAATATAATGAAACTTGTCAATGCGTAAGTCCTAACTAAACAATATACTAATAATAAAAATATTTCTAAACATAAGTTATTGCTCCTTAAGATTTTGTATTTGTTCTAAAGATAAATTTGTTGCTTGAGCTATTTGTTCGTCTGATAGCAATCCAGTAGATAATAAATTAATGGCAGTTTCTTTTTTTATTGTATCTGTAATTTCATATTTAACTTCTTGCCTAACTTCCTTTTTAACTTCTTGCCTAACTTCCTTCTTAAGCTCTTGCCTTATTTGCTCAATCCCATATTCATCAATCATTACAGCTCGTTCCTTAGGAGTAATTAGGTCTTTCTCTATCAATCCAAAAATTTGCTGAATTTCAGGAGAAGAATAATTTAACTCATCAACTTGTTCATCCAAACTATCTTCGATTGCTTCTAGCCATTCATGATATTGTTTAGGAGTGACTGTTTTATCTAAATATTTAGGACAAATATAGATAACTTTATGAGGAATTTCTCCTATTGGATTACCTTGTAAATCTTTTGGGTCAAAATCTATAATAGCCACATCTTTTTTATGTTTATCTCCTGAAGTCAATATAACAAAAGTAAACACTCGTAAATCAGGTTGATAATTATCTGAACTAGCTATTTGTTCTAATAAAGCCACGCAATGATAATGTAAAAAACGATGATAATGATCTGGAAAACGTACATGTTGAATTTCAACTATTATTCGATTTTTCTTATCTTCTGCGTACAAGTCAAATTTAACTTCTACATTGCCAATAGTTGGAGTGTAAGTTTTATCTGTTTCTACCTTGTCAATTTCTATTTCAATATCCAAGAAATCTCGCACAAAAGCTGTAAAAATTTCTGGAACACTGAATGCTTTTTTGAAAATCACATCGTATCGTAATGGGGCAACTTGTTTCATAAATTACTTACCATTTTTTAAATCTTGTACTTGCTTTAAAGATAAATTTGTTGCTTGGGCTATTTGTTCTTCTGTTAAAGTTCCAATAGATAATAAATTAAGAGCAATATCTTGGTTAGCTTGTTGTTTTCCTTCTTTAATACCTTTTTTTATGCCTTTTTCTATACCTTTTTTCATAACTTTTTCTGTTATTTCTTGCTTAATTTGTTCAATTCCATACTCATCAATCATTATAGCAAGCTCTTCAGGGGTTACTTGGTCTTTTTCTATCAGTTTGAAAATTTGTTGGATTTCAGGGGAGGTATAATGAGATTCATCAACTTGTTCGTCTAGACTGTCTTCAATAGCTTCTAACCACTCATGATATTTATTTGGAGTAACGGTCTTATCCAAATATTTAGGACAGATATAAATAACTTTATGAGGAATTTCCCCTATTGAGTTACCTTGCAAATCTTTCGGGTCAAAATCTATGATAGAAACGTCTTTTTTATGTTTATCACCAGAAGTTAAAATAACAAAGGTAAATACTTGTAAATCAGGTTGATAATTACCATGAGTGGCCACTTGTTCTAACAAAGCAGCACAGTGATAATGTAAAAAACGATGATAATGGTCTGCAAATCGTACATGTTGTATATCAATGATGATACGGTTTTTCTTATCTTCGGCATATAGATCAAACTTAACTGCAACTTTACCAATTGGAGGAGTGTAAGTTTTATCTGTTTCTACTTTGTCAATTTCTATTTCAATATCCAAGAAATCTCGAACGAAAGCTGTAAAAATTTCTGGTACACTGAATGCTTTTTTAAAAATCACATCGTATCGTAACGGGGCTACTTGTTTCATGATAACTATTTCCAAAATAAATTTTGGATTCTATTTCTAATAAAAATCCACAATAGTTTGTAATGCTCCTAATAATTTATTAGGATTATCAATATAATACTTAATATTATCTGTATTGATTATATCTTTCTCAAGTTTTAAAAATTGCCATATTTCACCTGTTGTAACTACTCCAAAAATGGTAGTAATTGTAGTTTCTTCCATATAATTAAATTCCCTTGCTCCAACCATTTGAGCTATACATTGTCCAAGACTTCTATCAATTATATTTCTCTTAGCTTCAACTAGGCAAAAAATTGGTGTATCTATGGTTGTAGATTGAGGATTTCTAGTTAATATAAAATCACATTCTCCGTTTAAATTTCGTTGTTTATCAACTTCTAAATCTTCACCAGAAAATAGAGCAATTTTATTACTATTACGCTGTTTTAATTCAAATAAAAATGGAGCTACTATACCTTCCGAGCGTGCCTTTTCAGATTTTAAAGGAATTTGTTTAGTAATGGCTAATGTGGTTTGTAACCAATCACTTATTTTAATATCTACAACTTCTATAAATAAATCAGTATTAACTTCAGTTAATTCAAAAGTTTGTTTGACTTCTTTAAAAGAAAATTGACTATATGGCATTTTTCTAATTTTAAATCCTGACAATATTTCCTAAACTGTAACATAACCTAAATATTTATTCAATTAAGATTATGTTACCATTAATAATAACTAAAACATGCATATCCACCTGAACACCAGTAACAAACTCGTGAAATAGATTCAGGTGATTCATTTCGGTAGTGTGCTTGGACTATTTTGAAATTTATAAATATGCTTAAATATCAGTATGTTATACAAAACAGGTGAAGCTTGTAATTAATTGATATTTAACAAGTTTTAATTTTTTCTTAATAGTCGACACCCACTATCCAACAACAGCCAAATTATAAAAATTAATTATTTTTCAAACAAATTCTTACCATTGATTCTAAATTCATACTACAGAAATATTCTACACCCATTCCCCTTCTTGTTTCAACTTTTTGATGTATTCCTTAAATTATTATGACTTACGCATTGACAAAGCAATAAGTTTATAAAAAATGCTTAAATACAATATATTACACTATATAGTTACATTTGATATATGTATAATTTTCTTTTATAATTACATGATTCCCTTATGTTATTTAGTATTGTAACTTGTACCCCAATTTTTATGAAAATTATAGCAATTCAGTTTACATAATTATATGATTTATAATATATTGCTTTTGTCAATGCATAAGTCCTACTCAATATAAATCCCCCCAAAAAAAAACCTTCCAAGTTTCAAAAACTCCTAGAAGGTTTGATGGAAGGTTTACTACTACCAATCTTTCTAACGTTGCTTCCGTAACATACGTTTGGTATCAGGGCCTATTGGCAGATTATAATCATAAGAACTCAAAATAACACTATCCTTAGCTCGAATTAGTTTAGCCACCACATACACAGATTCCTTACCAACAGCATAAGTACCAACTACAACAGCATAAGCGTCATGTTGAAGACTAATTTTGCGTAACTCCCTAGATAACAATAATTCTCCAGTTCGTTCTTGCACAAAAACATTGGAAGTACGCATCTTCATCTCAATAACTTTATAACCACTTTGAGCTAGGCGAGAACCAATTTGTTCACCAACTATTCGCCCAAAAGTTGAAGATTGTTGAACGTTATCAATGTTTACGAAACTAGTTACTAAAATAGGTTGTTTAGTATAAACTCCATTATGACGTGGTTCTAAATGATGAATGTCTCGAACACCCTTCAATAACCTATCGGCAGCCCTATAGCTAGTAGAAATTAGGTTATAATCCTTAGCAAATATGGAACACCCAGCTATAAATGAAACTATCAAAAATGAGGTAAGTATTCGTTTCATTGTTAATTAACCACCTGATAAGTTTTAGCAATATCTTCATAATGGTCGTAATCACCAGTGTTTATGTAGTACATCCTAGAATCTCCAAACACATATTGTTGACTCATAGTAACTGATGTGGTGATAATAACCTCAGTATTAGTTTCACCCGGCAAATAATGATCTAATAGTGCATCTGTGTCTGCCGCTAAGGTAAATGGAAATACAGCCAAACCGGGATATGCCCAATTATCAATGGCACTGACAATCATCCATACACCACCAGCCAATGCAGTATAAGCACCTGGAGGCGGATAAGTTAAACGTCGGTCTTTGTGATGAACTACTTGCATCTCATAACCAACCACTAAAGTATCTCTGCCAAACCCAGCATCATTAGTCAAAACTATTAAACTTTGTTGAACCAACTTAGTATTAAGTAAATTGTAAAAAGCCTTACCAAAAGGAATTTCCTCTTGTTCATCGGATATTTTTACGAATACTGGTGGTAGAGTCTCAGCATTAGGAAAAGTTAGTTCCATTGTTTTTTTCAAACGGTTGGCAACATCAGTCGCCAATACATCCCAATGATGAGCAGCTTGCATTTTTTGCTGTCCAGTTACTGGGTAAGATTTAGCTAATGGTATAGGTCTATGAGAACAACCAACCACCAGTAAACCAAGTATTGCAATTAAAATATATCTTTTCATGATAAATCCTGCAATTAATTATGAATGCTCAATTCTTAATTGAAACCTATACCATTTTGCTGATTTTAACCAACACAAACGGCCTGTACTGTTATTTACTCCACCATTCCTGCGACATTATTGCAGTTAAAAAAACTTACGGTTGAGTATTAAGAATTAAAAAACCATATAGTTTGTAAGAACTAACAGTCGAATCTTAAAGTAGTTTCTAAATTATAATGTAAAGCAAAACAAATATCCAGAAAATGTCTCATTATTTATGTTTTTATTATTTTCAAACTCAGTAAATTTTCAAAACTAATCAGACCTACAATTTAAGCTTTTGGTAGAGTAACTCCAGTTTGTCCTTGATATTTACCACCTCTGTCTCGATAAGAAACTTCGCAAACTTCCTCTGCTTCTAAAAATAATAGTTGAGCAACTCCTTCATTAGCATAAATTTTGGCTGGTAAGGGGGTTGTATTAGAAAATTCAAGGGTAATATGACCTTGCCATTCAGGTTCAATAACAGTGTTATTTACCACAATCCCCATTCTGGCATAGGTACTTTTTCCAGATACAATGCCTAATACATTGCGTGGAATTCGAAAATATTCTACGGTACGAGCCAGAGCAAAGGAATTAGGTGGAATTATACAGACATCAGAATTTATATTGACAAAACTTTTAGCATCAAAATTTTTAGGATCAACAATTGTGGTATTGATAT
>JAUCGN010000002.1 GCA_030378125.1 Thiotrichales bacterium HSG1
TAGTAGTGGAGTATATTCATCAGGAAATGGAGGAAATGTTTTAATTTCTACTCAACATATTTTTGCAACTGACATCTCTTGGTTTGGAGCTAATAGCTATTCAACTGGAAATGCTGGCCAAATTGTCATTTATGCCAAAGATATTGTATTTGAAGACTATAGCGGTGTTTCCAGTGAAGCTTATTCAACTGGAAATGCAGGAAAAATTTCAATTTTCACCCATGATATTTCAGCTAGAAATTTTAGTGGAGTTTCCAGCGATTCTCATGCAACTGGAAACGCTTCTGATGTTTCGATTTCTGCTCACGATATTTCTTTAGAAGATGGAAGTTATTTATCTACATTTTCTCATAATGTTGGTGATGCTGGTAATGTTGATATCAATGCTGTTGGAACAATCACGATCACTGGTGCTGATGAATCTGGTTGGGCGAGTACAATTTCATCAGGCACTACTAACAACGTTGTTCACACTGCCGGTACTGAAGATAGCGAATGGTTGAATAATATCAATGAATACGTCTCAAAAACTCACCTTGAAAATCCCATTGACAATAAAGGTGGTAAAGGTGGACATCTAACGATAGAAGCAGGCAATCTTATTCTTAAAGATGGTGGTTTGGTCTCAACCAGTTCAATTGCAAATGATGGTGAAACTGGACCAAGCGGAGACATAACTATTCGTGTACTTGGTGAGATTAAATTGTTTGGAATTAATCCTTATGGCGAAACATTCGATGGCTTAGGTTCTGCTATCAGTGCTAGGACTAAAGGAATTGGTGCCGGAAATGCTGGCACTATTTCAATAACCGGTGGTTCATTACAACTAGCTGATGGTACGATAGTGAATACTAGTACTGATAATAAAGCACAAGGAGGCAATATTAATATTCATATAACGGGTCCAATTTCAATTTCAGGGGATTCTAGAAATATGGCCTTGGCAAAACCCTCGGATGCTCAGTTAGAATTTCAAGAAGAATTTACCGATTATCAAAACAGGGTTTTCGTTAGTGGTATTTATGCCGACTCATCAAGCAACGCAAATAATGCTGGTTTAGCAGGTGAAATTGTTGTGAAAGCTAGTTATATCAATCTTATTTCTGGTGGCTTAATCAACACTTCAACGCAAAATGCTGGAGGTGGAAATATCACTATATCAAGTCCGAATGTGTTGTACTTAAAAAACGGGCAAATTACGACCAGTGTTGGTGCTGGCAAAGGTAAAGGAGGTGATATTACTATTGAAAATCCAACTTTCGTAGTGATGAACCAAGGCCAAATTAAGGCTCAAGCTGATGTTGGAAATGGTGGCAATATTCACATTAAATCTGAGCAGTTTATTACCTCTCCTGATAGTTTGATAAGTGCTTCGTCAAATTTGGGTTTGGATGGAGAAATAGAAATTGATTCCATAGATGTAGATTTAACCGGAGCCTTGAAAGCTTTCGGTACTAATTTTCTCAATGCTGCCACTCATATGAAACGACCTTGCACTATTGAAGATATATTGAGTAAAAGTACCTTCTATGTTTTTCCTGTAAATGGTAGTCAACCTTTTCCAGCCGATTTTATCGCTAATGAATTAATTTTAATCGAAAATGAAGAAGAAGTTAATTTGAAAGATGAAATTAAAGAAGCTAAATCAGTGGATTGGACTAGTTGTCGGCCAAATTTGACTTTGAATAAAATTTAATGGATTAAAGGATAGATAGGATTTTAAACCTGCCATAATGTCTAATGATGATAATTATACTCTAAACGTTCAAGTTTGTTGTATTCCCACGCATGCACATGAAAACTAAAAAAAATTAAAATGGAAATTTGTCAATTACCATCTAAACTAAGGGAAAGAATCGAATCTGAACTGGGTTCAAAAGAAACTATTTTATGGCTTCAACAGCCATCACCTTCGAGACTAAAAACTATCTTAACGGCTTTATTCATTAATGTAAGTCTTATCATTTTCGGTTTCTTTATGGTAATCATTCCTCTGGATGAACTTTCTAAAATTTTTATGTCTGAATTTTCTTTTGGGACTCCGTTTAAAGTTTTGTTGCTTGGGTTTATATTTTATATGGGCATTCGGTTCTTAACAGGGCATTTATGGAGAAGTATGAAAGCAGTAGAAGAAAATGCTGTTTATGTTTTGACGAATAAAAGAGCTTTTCTAGTCGATGACGAAATGGTTCGCTCTTATACCATAGAACAGTTGAAAAACGTTTATATAAATGTGGACAGCAAAGGAAATGGTGCAATTGTTTTTAGTTTCTATGAAGAAGCTGAACGGCTAATGGATGTGACGTTTGAGGATATTGTGAACGTTCAGGAAGTAGAAACAATGATAAAAGATTTGACTGAACAGGAAGTGAAAAGCACCAGTAATAGATGCAATAGTGACCAGTTCGGCAACAGCCAGAATGAAAGTCAAATGAAAATTGCTCAATTACCATCTGAACTAGGGAAAATAGTCGAAGCCAAACTGGGTTCAAAAGAAACTATTTTATGGCTTCAACAGCCATCACTTTCCATATTAAAGGAAGTTTTTCCTACACGACTAGGAATTATGTTGACCGGCTTTTGCTTTATTATATTAATGATTTTTGGGAATAATGAACAGTTAGTACTTATTTTATTTGGCTTCTTTAGTTTAATTGGCATTGTTGTTTTATCAATACCTTTGTGGGTAAATATATCCGCTAAAAAAAACACGGTTTATATTTTGACGGATAAAAGAGCTATTCTATTCGAGAAAAATTGGATTTCTTTTAAAATTAAGTCTTATACCCCACAACAATTGAAAGACGTTTATATCAATGAGGATAAAAAAGGACATGGTGATGTTATTTTTGAACGTGAGACAAGAGATGTACAAGGCCCGCAGGGTGGGACTCTTAAAGAGGTGACAGAAATTGGTTTTAGAGGTATTATGGATGTTCAGAAAGTAGAAAAAATGGTAAAGTCTTGGGCTGAAGAGAGAGTGAAAGATACCAGTAATGAATGTAATAGCGACCAGTTTGGCAACAGCCGGAATGAAAGTCGAGTGGAGCATACCAGTAATAAATGTAATAGTGACCAGTTTAGCAATAGCCGGAATGAGAGTCAAAAAAGATTTTATAAATTACCCATTGAAATGAGAAAAATGGTTGAATCCGAATTGGACTCAAAAGAAACTATTTTATGGCTTCAACTACTATTACCTTCGATGCTTTCGGCATTCTCGACATTAATGAAAAAACCAGAAAAATATACAATTTCTACTTTGTATGTTTTGACAGATAAAAGAGCCATTTTATTTGAGAAAACACAGACTCCATTGAATCCTTCTGAAATTAAGTCTTATACTCCAGAACAGTGGGAAAATTATACAAATAATGCAGGACATTTTGAAGTTAAGTCTTATACTCCAAAACAGATGAAAAATGTTTATGTAAAAAATGAGGATAAAAAAGGGAAAGGTGATGTGATTTTTGAAGAAGTTGGTTTTATTAATGTGACGAACGTTCGTGAAGTAGAAAAAATAGTAAAGTATTTAGTTGAAAGGGAATTATAAATCAAGTGATTGCGAGCTTTAAGCTAGAATAGGGAGCTGGCAAATGTTTTTAACTGGCAGTCAACCTTCTCCAGCCGATTTTATCGCTAATGAATTAATTTTAATCGAAAATGAAGAAGAAGTTAATTTGAAAGCTAAAATTAAAGAAGCAAAACCGGTGAATTGGACTGGTTGTCGGCCAAATTTGACTTTGAATAAGATTTAACGGATTAAAGGATAGACAGGATTTTAAAGCAATTGAATTTGTATTTAATCATGTTTTATCTTTATAATCCGTGTAATCATGTTCAAAACCTCAAAGGAAAACAAAATGAAATACCTACTATTAATTTTCCTGTTAATCACTACCCTATCAATCAACGCCGAAGTAATCACTGATGGAACACTCGGACAANATANNAACCTACCCGGCCCCAACTTTCAAATAACTCCAGATTTAGGTCAACAACACGGTGGCAATCTCTTTCACAGCTTCCAAGAATTCAATTTAACCAGTTCAGAATCAGCAACTTTTTCTGGGCCAAATAATGTGCAGAATATCCTTAGTCGGGTAACTGGCGGCAATCCTTCCAATATTGACGGGTTAATCCGTTCAACAATTCCCAATGCTGATATGTATTTTCTTAATCCGTATGGAATCATGTTTGGACCTAATGCTAGATTAGATGTACAAGGAAGCTTTCATGCCAGCACCGCAGATTATGTGCGTTTGGGAGAAAATGGGCGGTTTGATGTTAGTAATCCTAACGATAGTTTGTTGACTGTTGCGCCGATTGAAGCGTTTGGTTTTTTGACTGATTCAGCAGCTTCAATCCAAGTTACTGATAGTCAATTAGATGTTTTACCTACCAAAACCTTGTCGTTAGTGGGTGGCGATTTAACCCTTAAACATACCCGATTAACTGCTTCAAATGGTCGTATCAATCTTGCCAGTGTTCAAAGTCATGGCCAAATCAACAGTCAAAATTTTTTAACAAAGGACTTTGAAAAACAAGGTGTTATCAGTATTTCCGAACGTTCAACAATTGAAGCCAGTGGAGAAGGGGCTGGTGCTATCTTTATTCGAGGTGGACAATTTAAGTTGCATGATTCATTGATGCAAACTAATAATCTTGGTGATATGGATGGTCAGGGGATTGATTTGCAATTGAGTGAATCAGTGGATATCTATTTGCAAAAAGTGATTAATGATAACCCACTTGTACTTGCTAACCGCAATTTTGGTAGTGGTTCAATTGGTGGAATTCGTATTTTTGCACCTGATGTGTCTTTTACCCGAGGCTGGATTAATACGCATAGTTTTGGCAGTGGAGGTTCTGGCGATATAAATATTGAAGCCGAACGTATCGCCGTTAAACAAGGCAGCACAGTATCTAGTTCGACTTTTGGTAGTGGTCGAGGTGGGCAACTTAATTTGACTTCTACAGAATCCATTTCTATAACCGGTCGGCAAGATAGCACTTATAATTTTGATGGCTCTATTTGGATTGACTTTCCAAGTGCAGTTGCCAGCGGCAGTTTTAATACTGGGGATAGTGGAAATCTGATTATAACAACTTCACATCTAGAACTAAAAGGAGGAATTATTCCTACCACTGTTCTTTTAGCTCGATCCTCTGGCGATATCATAGTTAATGCAGATAATATGGAATTAACTGGTGGCGCATTTATCTCAACATCTGTTGAATTCGGAAAACCAGTACTCAATTTTTCGGATGCTGGTGCCGAAAAGAAGTATAAAACAGGGAATATTATTTTGAATGTGACTGGTACTTTATTAGTAAGTGGTACACGCCAGACACCTTATATTACTCCTGCTGGCCAGATACTTGAAAATCATCAGAGTAATATTGGTGCCAGTACCTTTGGTATTATTCCATCCGGAAATATTTCAATTCATGCTGGTAAAATAATTGTTGCAAATAGAGGACTTATTATATCAAGCACAGGAGAAAAAGGAGCAGCAGGTGAAATAGATATCGTCGCAGACCATGTATTAATATCAAATGGGGCTTCCATTGCAACAAGCAGTGGAAGCTATACAGGAAATGCCAGAGGGGAAAGTTATTATGGTGATACGTTTGCTGTAAGTACTGGTCAAGGCGGTAATATTAAAATCCAAGCTGATACAATTACATTAACAGATGCCGGTGAAATCGCTAGTCACAGTGCTGTTGCCGGTGATGCAGGTAATCTCTCAATTTCGGCAAAACAAATCACGTTGACTGGTGGTAGCTTAATCAGAACTTCAGCAGAAAATGCCGTTGGTGGCAATATCAATATTAACACTTCTAATTTGCTTAATTTACAACAAAGTAACATTTCCGCCAGTGTTATTAATGGTAAAGGTGATGGTGGTAATATAATCATTGAAAACCCAACTTTCGTAGCAATGAACCAAGGCAAAATAATTGCTCAAGCCGATGAAGGACGTGGTGGTAATATTCGCATTGTCGCAGAACAGTTTATCACTTCTCCAAATAGTATTGTCAGTGCTTCTTCAAAATTAGGCATTGATGGAGAAGTGCAAATTGAGTCTGTTGACATAGATATGGAAGGATTTTTGGTTGTATTATCAGATAAAGTTGTAGATGTCAGTAATCAAATGAAAACTCCCTGTGGTCAACGGATAGCTAAGAATATGAGTAGCTTTGTGGTTATACCAAGCGAAGGAGCTTATAATTCACCAGATGATTTGTTACCGGGTGGGCCTTTATTGTCAGAAAACCTACCAATGAAAACAGCTATTTCTGTTAAAAATCTACCTGAGAAAATAGCTTCTCTAACCGGTTGTAAACGAGGAAAACCAAGATGAAATACCAAACAATCCCATTATTATTAACAATAACCCTATCCACCAACGCCGAAGTAATCACTGATGGAACACTCGGCCAAAACATCAATCTACCCGGCCCTGATTTTCAAATAACCCCAGATTTAGGCCAACAACATGGTGGCAACCTCTTCCACAGCTTTCACGATTTCAACTTAAACAGTTCAGAATCAGCAACATTTTCTGTGCCAAATAATGTGCAGAATATTCTCAGTCGGGTGACTGGCGGCAATCCTTCCAATATTGACGGATTAATCCGTTCGACAATTCACAATGCTGATATATATTTCCTAAATCCATACGGAATTATGTTTGGGCCAAATGCTCGATTAGATGTACAAGGAAGCTTTCATGCCAGCACTGCTGATTATTTGCGGTTGGGAGAAAATGGGCGGTTTGATGCTCGTTATCCGAACGATAGTTTGTTGACAGTTGCTCCAGTTGAAGCGTTTGGCTTTTTTAGTAATACGCCAGCTCCTATAACTCTTCAAGATAGTAGTTTATCTGTTTGGGAAAATGAGACTTTATCACTAATTGGTGGTGATTTAACTATGAGTGGCGAACTACTGTCTATCTCCGGCGAGGTACCAGTTTTTAGTCGAGAATTTACCAGCCAACTTGATGCCCCAAATGGACGAATTAATTTGGCCAGTATCGCATCTAAAGGTGAAGTTATTCCTACAGAGTCAGGATTAAATATTAATGCTGAAACTGGAGATTTCATTGTTGACCGCAGTAAATTAACAACTTCCGGTTTAGGTGGCGGCGACATTTTTATCAGGGCCAAGCAATTTGAACTAATTAACAGTGATATTACCGGCGATACCCAAGCCGAACAACCGGGAGGAATGGTAAATATTTGGGCCGATAACATAATTTTAAATGGAGCCGAAAATTATTCCTATATATCCTCCAGCTCATTTGGAAGTGGACATGGAGGAGCAGTAAATTTGTTCGCCAAAAATTTGAATTTAAGTAATGGAGCAGTTATTTTTACTGCTGGGGTCGGAACTGGTAATGCTGGTTCAATTTATGTTAAAGCATCTGAAACTATGTTCTTTTCAGGTAAGTATATGTATGAAATTTATATACCCAGTGTATTCTCCACAGCTACTTTTGGTATTGGTCAAGGGGGAGAAGTAGAAATAGAAGCACGAAATCTCATTCTAACTGATGGAGTTCAAGTTGCGTCTGGTGCTTTTGGCTCTGGAAAAAGTGGTAATGTCAACGTTAAAATCACCGATAGTTTAACTATCTCTGGAAAAGATAATCTTGGTGCAATGAGTGGCTTGTATGCTACTACCCAATCTAATTATAATGCTGGTAATACTGGTAATGCGGGAGATATTAGAATAGAAGCAGGGAAAATAAATATTTTAGATGGAGGACAAATTAATACTTCTACAGCAGGATTAGGAAATGCCGGTGTTATAAGAATTAGTACAAATGAACTAACGGCTGTTGGTAAAAATTGGGTTGATTATTCGGAAAAGTATAGGTACAGTGGGGTTTCAAGTAGCTCGTTAATTACAGATGAAGTTAGTGGTCAAGCTGGTGATATAATTATTAATGCTGACATAATCAATCTAATTGATGAAGGCAAAATTGCCACTTCGGCAGCAAATTCAGGTGGTGGCAATATTGAGATAAACAACACGAATTATACTTTATTACAACAGGGTGGTCAAATAACTACTAGTGTACAGGGTGGCATTGGTGATGGTGGCAATATCAGTATTGAAAAGCCAACTTTTGTGGTATTGAACCAAGGTAAAATTAAGGCCCAAGCCGATGCTGGACATGGTGGAAATATTCGTATTGTAACTGATCAATTTATTACTTCTCCAAACAGTTTAATCAGTGCTTCCTCAAATTTAGGTTTAGATGGGGAAGTACAAGTTGAGTCTCTGGATGTAGATTTAACCGGAGCCTTAAAAACTTTCGGTATAAACTTTCTCAATGCTGCCGCTCATATGAAACGATCTTGCACTATTGAAGATATATTGAATAAAAGTACCTTCTATGTTTTTCCTGTAAATGGTAGTCAACCTTTTCCAGCCGATTTTATCGCTAATGAATTGGTTCTTATCGAAGAAGAAGAGGTTAACCTAAAAACTGAAATTAAAGAAGCAAAATCGGTGAATTGGACTGGCTGTCGGCCAGATTTAACTTTGAACAAGATTTAACGGATTAAAGGATAGACAGGATTTTAAAGCAATTGAATTTGTATTTAATCATGTTTTATCTTTATAATCCGTGTAATCATGTTCAACAACCTATTGAATTGCCATAACCTTCTGATTAGCAGTATTCACCAAACTCAACAGTTCCGCATTAGAATACTCCATTCCAGCAGCTAAATTTTTACTCAAAGCAGATAAATAACTCTGTAAGTCTTCTAAACTGCTTGGATTAGCTGGACAAGCTAAATTATTCAATCGGAAGCCATGCCAACAAGCCACACCATTAGGTGGACATTTACTTTTATTATAACCCTGTTTTCTCAGTTGCATACCAACCCATTGAATAGTCCGAGCCTCACATTTATTCTGTAAACACCAACCTTGATAGACCAGATAAATGTCTCTAGCTCTTTCCTTGTTAGTTGAATCGGGAATAAAACAATCAGCAATGAAATTTTCAAAAGTCTTCTGCTCAACTTTACCTTTTAATTGTTGCTTGGGTAGAGAATACTGGCCGGTTTTGCGGATGCTGGGAAGGACTTCACTAGTTACCCATTTACGAAATTTTTTAGCCTGTGGTTTATTGCTTCTGATAACCAGAACATAAAAACCAGATTCGTTAACACAGAGCATACGTTGAGTTCCACCAAGGGTACAAACTTTTCTTGTACCCTTTTCATCATCATCTAAAATTCTACAAGCCATCGAAACATCAGAATGTTGTAATACATTACAAACATCTTTAGCCACAAACCAAAGAATTCCTTTTTCATCAACCATAGTTCTTAGTTGATTGGATTCAAATTCAAAACTAAGTGCTTTACTTGGTTCTTCAGTTTGAAATTCCTGCTTTTTAGCTTCTTTAACAGCGGTTTGGAATTTTACTTTAAACCATTCACCTTCTTGTCTATGTTTAGCAAAATGTTTATGCAGATAACGTTCAATTTTTTGGGCATTTAAACAAAGTGGTGATAAATATTGTTTTACAACTGCTGTGCCAGTGGCTTTGGCTATTTCAGCAATCCGTCTTTTGGGACATTTACTACGGCCTATTTTGATTAGACCATTTTTGGATTCTACGATATATAAATGAGATAACATAATTTTGCCTCAATTTAGGAAGCAAGTCACCATGCTATAATTACTGCACGGCAAGACTAGCGGTTCTAGTTAATTGTCTAGGCTTGGGGTTGTCGATAACTACCCTCAAGCTACTTGTATCTATTTAATCAGAAAATTAGGTTATTTGCAAATATTTGAACAATTTTGTAGTTATTGAGTATGATCCAGATATGAATGAAATTTACGATGATTTTTAAGAGTCCAAATTTTAATTTGTAAGTTGCCAAAATAAATATCTTGGATTCTGGTTTAGGAGAAATATTATGTGGCGTTTTTTGGTGATTTTGATTGTTAGTATGCCTGTTTATGCGGATAGGTTGGCGTTGGTTATTGGGAATGGGGATTATTTGCATGAGTCATCGTTGAATTCTCCGGTGAATGATGCTAAGGATATGGCGAAGGTGTTGAGAGGGCTGGGTTTTACGGTTATTGATGAGTATAATTTGCGACTACGGAATTTTGACAGTGCGGTACAGGAGTTTGAGGATAAACTTAAAAATTATGATGTAGGTTTGTTTTATTATTCTGGGCATGGTTTGCAGGCAGAGGGTGATAATTATCTTGTGCCGGTTGATGCACGAATTCAGAGTTCTGTTGATATTAGGTATGTGTCTGTTAATGCTAATCGGATTTTGGAAAAGATGGAGTATGCGAATAAGCATGTTAATTTGTTGATTTTGGATGCTTGTCGGGATAATCCGTTTAAGGGTATTACGAAGGGTTCTAATAGGGGGTTGGCGGAAATGAGTCCGAGGGGTTCGTTAATTGCGTTTGCAACTGCTCCAAAAACAACGGCTTTAGATGGTTTGCCGAGTGAGAGGAATAGTGTTTATACTAAGCATTTGTTGAAGCAATTGCGAACTCAACCTCATTTGAGTGTTTCGGATTTGTTGACACAAGTTGCTGGTGGGGTGGCGAAAGAAACTAATCAGAAACAATGGCCTTGGAAGTCGGATTCTTTGACAAGTACGTTTTATTTTCAAGAGGAATCTAGGAGTCCAAATTTTAATTTGGCAAATTCTCAAGATAAATCTTGGACTCCCGGTGAGGTATTTCAAGATCGTTTGAAGGATGGTAGTTTAGGGCCGGAGATGGTGATTATTCCTAATGGGAGGTTTCAGATGGGAAGTAATGATTATAAAAGTGAACAGCCAGTACATTGGGTGAATATTGATTATCAGTTTGCGATGGGAAAATATGAGGTGACTGTTGGAGAGTTTCGGAAGTTTGTTAATTCTACTGGATATGAGACAGAAGCTGAAAAACAAGGAGAATGTCATTCTATGCATGGTGAAAGTTCAGAAAGAAATTGGCATACACCTAAATTTCCACAAAAAGACAATCAACCAGTAGTTTGCATTAGTTGGAATGATGCTAATGCTTATACCAAATGGTTAAGTCAACAAACTGGTAAAGAATATCGTTTACCTTCGGAAGCAGAATGGGAATATGCGGCTCGGGCTGGGACTGAAACTAAATATTGGTGGGGAAATGATATTGGGAAAAATAAGGCCAATTGTGATGGTTGTGGTAGTCAATGGGATAATAAACAAACTGCTCCAGTTGGTTCCTTCATAGCTAATCAATTTGGTTTATATGATACAGTTGGTAACGTTTGGGAATGGTGTGCTGACGGTTATCAAAATAATTATAATAATGCTCCAAATGATGGTAGAGTTTGGAAAAATAACAATAAATACAAAATGTTGCGTGGAGGTTCGTGGAGCTACCCTACTAACTATGTTCGTGCTACTTTACGTTTTAGATACTATGACTATGTCACCCCTACTGGGTTTCGTGTTGTGGGTGTAATTGTGCAGACTTTTTAACTTTTTAGGTTTTTTTATACTGCTTTTATGTTTTTGAACAGGATTATGCAGGATTTAAGGATAAAACATGATTACTACCCAAAACCTTTGTTCCAGATTTAATCCTGTTAATCTTTTAATCCGTGTAATCTTGTTCAAATTGTCTGAATCAGGATTTGCAGGATTTAAGGATTTTCAGGATTAAAAACCAACAAGATAGTACAACGAATTGGCGAAATAAACTAATACTGCAACTGCTTTAAATTCGATTATTTCGTTAATTCGCTGTACTCAGTACGATTTTAAACTCCTGAAACCAGTCAGGTAGTCAGGTAGGGTCGGTGCAATGAAATGAAACCGACCAAAATATAAGAAATTTATGAAAATTTTGAGGTAAATATGTTAGACTCCACACCGGCAAAAGGTTATGAAACAGATTTAGACGCTTGGTTTATGGCAAATGCTGAACTTTTGCGACAACGTCGTTTCACAGAAATTGACATTGATAATATTGTAGATGAATTAGAAAGTATGGCAAAACGTGATAGACGGGAATTGTTAAGTCGTTTAAAAGTATTATTAATGCACTTGTTAAAGTGGCAATTTCAAGCAAATAAACGTTCAAAAAGTTGGGAAAATACTATTGATGAACAGCGTCAGCAAATATATTTAGTTTTAGCAGACAGTCCAAGTTTAAAACATATGCTAACAGAAAAACTGCACGATGCGTATATTTTAGCGGTAAAAGCAGCAATGAAAGAAACTGGTTTACCAAAAAAGGTTTTTCCAACTAATTGTCCATATACTCTTGAACAAACATTAGATGATGAGTTTTATCCTTTGGAAAATACAAATGACTGAATTACTTGAACAAGCTCTCCAAAAAGCTACGCAAGAGCTAAACGAACAAGAACAAGTTTTATTAGCAAAATTTTTACTACAACATAATTTGCATAATTTTCTTAATGAACATGTTCATTTTATCAGCGAATACAATGTTGATACTCAACAAACAATCAAAGATACTGCCGAACAAAAAAATTTAAACCATTATCATTCTGTTGATGAATTTTTTGCTAAACTATAATGCTAACGCTTGCTACAACTAATCTTTTTGAAAAGAATCTCAAAAAAATGTTAAAACGTGGAAAAGATAAGGAAAAGTTAAAAGCTGTAATCAATTTTTTAATGACTCAACAACCTTTACCACCCAAATACAAAGACCATATTCTTGTTGGTAACTGGCAAGGTTTTCGTGAATGCCATATAGAACCTAATTGGTTACTTATTTACCAAATAACCACTGAAAAATTAATACTCACAGATACTGGTACACATGCAGATTTATTTTAATAAAGTCAGATAGGGGCGGTGCAATGAAACCGACCAAACAAGTCAATCAATAACTTTATACTCTACTAAAAACTATGATTTTAAATACAACAATCAACCAAAATGGTACTTTAAATACAATACTTCCAAAATCTCTTTGGGGAAAAAAAGTAACCATTTCTATCACTACTCAAACAGAATCTCAATCTTCTTGGGAAACAATTGATACCATTTTTCAACAAGCAGATACATTAGACTTTCCTCGCAAAACTCATGAAGAAATCAGTGATGAATTAAGAATATTCAAGGAAACACAATGAAATTAGCTTATGTTGACTCTTCAATTTGGATAACTCGTGTAGAAGGTTTACCTGTTTACCGAGCCAAAATAAATGACTGCTTGAATCAATTGCTACGTGAAGAATTTGTTTTATGTAGTTCTTCCGTTGTCAAACTTGAAATTTTCCCAAAATTATATAAAGATAAAAACACTACTCTAGTTGAAATTTATAACAAACTATTTAAACAAACTTGTCATTTGGAAAATTTTTCTAGTATATTTGAACAAGCAGTGAAAATTGCATATACAGAAAACTTAAAAGCTATGGATGCAATTCATGTAACTATTGCCATTCATCACGATTGTCAATACATAGTTTCAACTGATTCACATTTTAAAAATCTAACAACTATCCGTCCAGTTTGGATAGATTTAAACTAATCCTAAAAAATTAAGCATGTAAACCAATGAAAAAACTAGTTATTATACTATTGCTAATTATCCCCTCAACCCAAATATCCCAAGCCGCCTTACCAGCTTTAGCTTGGACTGTAATCAAAGAACTTGCCATCGACACCGCAATTGATGCAGTGCAAGAGCTATTCAAAGACTCAGTTAAACCAGAAGATGTCGCCAAACTCAAACAACGCATCACCAAATTAGAACAGCAAATTACTCTATCCCAAAAACAAGGTAACTATCCATCAGCCAAAGAACTTAATACGGTTAAACAAATGGTTGCTAATTTAACTAAAATAGTCAACACATTAGGCAAACGCCTTAATTCCGTTGAAGCAAGAATAGCCAAAGTAGAACAAGAATTGGCTAGTTTACGCCAGAACTTACTTAATGTCTCCAAACAAGATTCTGTGAAAATTGATAAACCATTAGATTTCAAAATAAATTACGTCTATCGTTCCGGCGGCAAAGGCAATCCCAAAACTCTCAATAATAATGGTGTACTACATTCTGGGGATTATTACAAAATTATCTTCACTCCCACCGAAAATTGCTATATCTATATTTTTCAACTAGATTCTGCCAATCAGCTATTCCGTTTGTTTCCTATGCAAAGTTTTGGTGAGGTCGTGGTGAATAATTTCAATCCAATTAAAGCCAATAAAACTTATCATATTCCATCTAAAAATCAATCATTTGAATTAGACTCCCAAATTGGTTTTGAAACGATTTATTTTGTAGCAACTAGACAGCAAGATATAGTTCTAGAGAAACAATATCAAATTATGCAACAGGCTGATACTGGTTTTAAACAACAAATGCAGAAGCAAGTTCAACAACAATTTACTCGTGATTCCAAAGGTTTGCGAGCTATAAAACCAGACCCAGTTGCTACAGAAATTTCTTGGCAGGAAAATGGTCAACAATATTCAGTGTTGCAGGAACGTTTGGAAGATATGTGTAATGGCTGTGTGAATGTGCTTACTTTTAACCATAAATCGGCAAAATAAATTTTGCACTCCTATGAAAATATTAATTATTTTATTAAGTTGTATTACTAGCAGTGCTTTTGCTGAATTACCATTTGCTACTAACCAAGCTGAATTTGAAAAAGCTTTGGCAGTTCCAATGGAAAGACAAAGAAAAGGTTTAGGCAAAGGTATTAGAGCTATTCGCAAAGATAACCCAAAAGTTGGAGCTTTGATTCTATTTGATTTTGATTCAGCTATTATTAAACCAGAATCCTATCCTTTGTTAGAAGAATTTGCCAAAGCATTACGAGGTGGTTTATCTGAAACTGCAATAGTCATCAATGGTCATACAGATAGTGATGGTACAGAGGTGTATAATTTAGGTTTGTCATTACAAAGAGCTGAATCAGTAAAAGAATTTTTAGTTACAAAATATGATATTGCAGACAAACACTTGACTATTAAAGCTTATGGAGAAAGCAAACCAATTGAATCAAATGCTACAAAATATGGCAAAATGAAAAATCGTCGGGTTGAGTTTGAAAGAGGTAATTAATATTGTTAAAACAAACTATTTCAAGATTAAAAGTTTTTGAACAAGATTTAACGGATTAAAGGATGGACAGGATGGAATAAAACTAGCTTGTGAAGTTATCCTGAAAATCTTATAATCCTGTAAATCCTGATTCAGATAAAAAAAATGAAATATTTATTAACAATATCCTTATTAGTCACTACCTTATCTCTAAACGCCGAAGTAATAACCGACGGCACACTCGGCCAAAATATCAATCTATCCGGCCCTAATTTTCAAATCACCCCTGATTTAGGACAACAACACGGTGGCAATCTCTTCCACAGTTTCCAAAACTTCAATCTGAATAGCTCCGAAAGTGCCACCTTCTCTGGTCCAAACAGTGTGCAGAATATCCTCAGTCGGGTTACGGGTGGCAATCCATCCAATATTGATGGCCAACTTCGCTCAACTATTCCTAATGCCGATTTCTATTTCCTCAATCCATACGGAATTATGTTTGGGCCAAATGCTAGATTGGATGTACAAGGTTCTTTTCATGCTAGCACCGCCGATTATTTGACACTGGACATGGTGGTGATATTCGTATTGTAACTGACCAATTTATTACCTCTCTAAATAGTTTAATCAGTGCGTCATCAAATTTAGGTTTGGATGGTGAGGTAAATATTGAATCTCTTGATGTGGATTTAACCGGAGCTTTAAAAGCTTTCGGCATAAACTTTCTCAACGCTGTTGCTCATATGAGACGACCTTGCACTGTTGAAGACATATTGAATAAAAGTACCTTCTATATTTTTTCTGTAAATGGCAGTCAACCTTCTCCAGCCGATTTTATCGCTAATGAATTAGTTCTTATCGAAGAGGAAGAAAAGGTTGATCTGAAAAATAAAATTAAAGAAGCAAAACCGGTGAATTGGACTGGTTGTCGGCCAAATTTGACTTTGAATAAGATTTAATGGATTAAAGGATAGACAGGATTTTAAAGCAATTGAATTTGTATTTAATCATGTTTTATCTTTATAATCCGTGTAATCATGTTCAAAACCTCAAAGGAAAACAAAATGAAATACCTACTACTAATTTTCCTGTTAATCACTATTCTATCCTCCAACGCCGAAATAATAACTGATGGCACACTCAGCCGAAATATTAACCTACCCGGCCCCAATTTTAAAATAACTCCAGATTTAGGCCAACAACATGGTGGCAATCTCTTCCATAGCTTTCAAGAATTCAACCTAAATAGCTCAGAATCCGCAACTTTTTCTGGGCCAAATTCAGTACAAAATATCCTCAGTCGTGTAACTGGCGGTAAACCTTCCAACATTGATGGCTTGATTCGCTCGACAATTCCCAATGCTGATATGTATTTCCTGAATCCAAATGGAATCATGTTTGGACCTAATGCTAGATTAGATGTACAAGGAAGCTTTCATGCCAGTACAGCGGATTATTTGCGATTAGGAGAAAATGGACGGTTTGATGCACGCAACCAGAGTGATAGTTTATTGACTGTTGCACCAGTGGAAGCATTTGGTTTTTTGGCAAATTCACCAGCTTCTATCACAGTTAAACACAGTCATTTATCTGTTCCCAAAACCCTATCTTTAATTGCTAACGATTTAAATTTAATTGGTCAAGATATTGTAGACGAAAACGGAACAATCCAATTTGATACAACTATTGAACATCCTTTTTTTCCTTCAGTTGTGCCAATTACCACAGCTCAATTAATCGCTAAAGCTGGGCGAATCAATTTAATCAGTATTGGCAATTCAGGAGAAACTAATCTCATTTATCCTAAACAACATACTGGACAATTAACTGCTCATAAAATTAATATAAACGCTGAAAATGGTGGAGATATATTTATTCGTGCTGGAAAAATTAAACTTACTGATACCCAATTGCAAGCCCAAATTTTTAATGAACAGCAAGGTGGCATAATAGATATTCAAGCTAATACCATCACAATGCAGGGTATTGATACTTTTTCTAGCATTTTGACTAATACAAATGGCATCGGGCAAGGTGGCACTATCAATATTAATGCTAAACAATTTCATTTAAGTCAAGGTGTAGCAATATCGTCTAATAGTTATAGCAGTGGTGATGCTGGGGCTATTAAAATTAAAGTAGAAAACGATTTTGAATTCATAGGGAAACTTATCCCAGAATTGAATCTAACTAGTAGTATTTTTAGTTATACATTTAGCTTAGAGCCAGCTAAAGGTGGAAATGTTGAAATAGAAGCTGGGAAACTAAGTTTATTTAATGGTACTCTTATTGGAGCTGGTACTTTTGGATCAGAAGATGCTGGAACTGTTAGCCTCAAGATTAAAAATGATCTAATTATAAGTGGCTTTCAGTTAATGGGAATATGGGATTTTCCCAGTGGCATTACAACTAAATCATTTGTGGGAGACCCAATTTTTGCAGAGCTTTATACCCCTGAATTTATTGGTGGTAAATCTGGTAATATTGAAATTGAGGCCGATAAAATTATGCTTAACGACCGTGGCATAATTCAAGCTGATACCAATCGTGGTGATGGTGGTCATATTAAAATAACTGCTAATCAACTTACATTAAAAAACGGTGGAAACATTGGTAATGCAACATTTGAACAAGGTGATGGTGGCCAAACTATAATTAATTTAACTGGTCAATTACTAATTACAGATTCACATAAATCTAATAATGTGTTTGGTGTATTTGATGTATTTGATTATTCAGGAATTTATAGTGGTTCAAGTAGTTTAGAGGAAAATGCTGGTATGGGAGGAGAAATTTTGATTCAAGCAGACTCTGTCAAATTGGAAGGCAATGCTTTTATTAGTACTGAAACTCGAAATTCTGCTGGTGGCAATATTACCTTAAATACTTCCAAATTGCTTAACTTAAAAGATGGAAAAATAATAACTAGTGTGCGTGGTGGCATTGGTAATGGAGGTAATATTACGATTGAAAATCCAACTTTTGTGGTATTGAATCAAGGCCAAATTAAGGCTCAAGCTGACGCTGGACATGGTGGAAATATTCACATTAAATCAGACCAATTCATAACTTCCCCCAATAGTTTAATCAGTGCTTCGTCAAAATTAGGTATTGATGGTGAAGTAGCCATTGAGTCCATAGACGTGGATTTAACCGGAGCTTTAAGAGCTTTCGGAACTAATTTTCTCAATGCTGCTGCCCACATGAAACGACCTTGCACTGTTGAAGACATATTGAATAAAAGTACCTTCTATATTTTTTCTGTAAATGGCAGTCAACCTTCTCCAGCCGATTTTATCGCTAACGAATTAGTTCTTATTGAAGAGGAAGAAGAGATTGATTTAAAAGCTAAAGTGAAAGAAGCTAAATCAGTGGATTGGACTGGTTGTCGGCCAAATTTGACTTTGAATAAGATTTAACGGATTAAAGGATAGACAGGATTTTAAAGCAATTGAATTTGTATTTAATCATGTTTTATCTTTATAATCCGTGTAATCATGTTCAAAATCCCAGATGGAAAAAAGAATGAAATATCTAATAACTATACTAATATTAGTCACTACCCTATCCATCAACGCCGAAATAATAACTGATGGCACACTCAGCCGAAATATTAACCTACCCGGCCCCAATTTTAAAATAACTCCAGATTTAGGCCAACAACATGGTGGCAATCTCTTCCACAGTTTCCAAGATTTTAACTTAAGCTCCACAATCCATGGCCTCATTACCAGACATAAACCGTTATGTAAAATTGCCTTAACTATTGAAATTGAGAGAATAATGCCATGATAAAAAGACAGATAATTAGTGGTTATTTGTGTTTATAATAAGCAATTTGGTAATATAGGTTGGATTATCTGATCGCAGCTTGACTTTAATTATACATTCACAAATTATTTTAAAGGATAAATATCTTAAATTATGCGAATTATTTACTATTTTAAATATTATTGGATGTTGCTAATTGTTAATTTATTACTACGCTTTACAAGACTACCCGCAAAAAAAAGATAAATATCAAATTAAGAATTACCTTCTTTTGTAACTCGTAATAGTTCATCAACAGTAGTATCTCCGCCTAATAAACGTTTTATACCATCCTGATAAATAGATTGATTACTAACATAATTTTCTAACTCATGTTGCCCAACGCTGTCATGAATCATATTGCGTAAAGTGCTATCTATAGTCACTAACTCGTAAATTCCAGTTCTACCCCTATAACCAATTGAATTACATTTAGAACATCCCTTAGTTTTATATAATTGTGGAACTGTAGTTACTTTTAACTCTTCCATCTCTACTCTATTTGGAACGTATTCTTGTTTGCAGTGTGAACACAATAATCGTATCAAACGTTGAGCCATTAAACCTATCATACTAGAAGCTAACAAAAATGGTTCAACTCCCATATCCCGCAACCTAGTTATTGCTCCAATAGCAGTATTAGTATGTAAAGTTGATAAAACCAAATGGCCAGTTAGACTCGCTTGAATAGCAATTTGAGCAGTTTCTACATCCCTAACTTCACCAACCATAACAACATCCGGGTCTTGGCGTAGTATAGCTCGTAAACCTCTAGCAAAGGTCATATTAACCTTAGTATTAACCTGAGTTTGAGCAATTCCATCCAAATAATATTCAATTGGGTCCTCCACTGTCATAATATTTTGACTGCGATCATTTAAATAATTAAGCATGGCATATAAACTAGTAGTTTTCCCAGAACCAGTTGGGCCAGTCACCATAATTACACCATAAACTTTTTGTAATAGTTTTTGTAAACTGGCTAACGTTTCCTCCGACATACCAATCTGTTTTAAATCTAAGCGACCGGCTTGTTTATCTAATAATCGTAAAACTACTCGTTCCCCATGTCCAGAAGGAATTGTAGAAACTCGTACATCGACTGCTCGACCAGCAATTCGCAATGAAATACGCCCATCTTGAGGCAGCCTTTTTTCTGCAATATCTAGTTTAGCCATGACTTTAATGCGAGAAACCAACAGTGGAGCCAAAACTCGTCGAGGTTGTAACACTTCTCGTAAAACACCATCAGTACGAAATCGCACTACTAACCTAGATTCAAATGGTTCAACATGAATATCAGAAGCATTTTCCTTAATTGCCTCAGATAGTAAAGCATTAATCAGACGAATTATTGGAGCATCATCAGCAGTTTCCAACAAATCTTCTGGTTCGGCAAGCTGTTTAGCAACTTGAGATAAATCCAGTTCATCCCCTAAACCTTCTATCATTTGGTTGGAACTTGCTTCATAGTTTTTGGTAAGTAATATGTCAAATTTTTTTGAGGAAATTGCTTGCAAATCAAGAGGAATAGCTAGAAAACGTCGTACTTCAGCTAAGGTTTGGTGATTTATATTAGGACGATAATATATCGTATTGGGCTGAGAAAATATTACACCATGTCGTTTAGCAAAGGTGAATGGAATTAAATTCATATTATAATTGGAGAGTTTATTTAGTTTTCATTCTTAGTAATTCCAGTTCTTCAGACAATTTTTTTAGTAACTCTAGCATATTAATAATATCAAACATTTGAATATATTCTTGCAATAATTTGCTATAATCAATAAAAATTGATACGTTATGTTCTTTGCCTAAAACATTCAATTTAGTTGCTAATTTATCAATAGTTTCCTGTTCTATCCCCATATTTGCCTCTTCCAAAAGAGGTATAACTTCTTGGATTATTATATTTTGCAAAACCAGAATATTAGTAACATTATCCCAACTAAATTTTTCTTCTAAACACGGTTCATCATCAACTTTAATATTTTCGGAGTATTTCAAATACTTAGATAGTTGCTTAAATAATAATGAAATAATGACTGGTTTAAATAAATAACCATCAAAATGATGTAGTTTAATATCATTATCATCATGAAACATAATAGAAGCAGTAAGGGCAATCACTGGAATATCAGATGTATTTGGATCCTCCTTTAAACGTTTAGTTACCTCATAACCATCCATTTCTGGCATTTTTAAATCCATTAAAATAAGATTTGGTTGATATTCTTTTGCAAATAACAGAGCCTTTTGGCCATTTTCAGCACAAATAACTTCTAAATTAACTGGTGTTAGATATTCCACAATCAAGTTACGATTAGAGTCAACATCATCTACTACCAATATCCGTGCTTTTTCAAATGTAATATTGTTTGCTTCAAAAACATGTTTTATTTTTAAATTAGGAACTGTATCAGCTATTTTAACCTTCCGTAAAGTTATTTCAAATCTACTGCCTTCGCCGGGAATACTGATACCTGTTATTTGCCCATTCATCATTTCCACTAAACGTTTAGTTATAGCTAATCCTAATCCAGTTCCACCATATTTACGAGTACTCTGTCCATCCTGTTGTTTGAACGATTCAAAAATTAACTTTTGTTGATCAGCTTGAATGCCAATACCAGTATCTTCCACTGCTAAAATTAAATCAATACAATCATGAGTAGTATAGGCTTCTTTGGTAGCACACAGATGAATACTGCCACTGTCAGTAAATTTAACCGAATTACCAATTAAATTCAACAATATTTGTCGCAATCTAGTTTCATCCAAATATAATGCATTTGGCAGATTTTCATCAGTACTGACAACGAATTCTAGATGTTTTTCAGCCATTTTTAGACTGAAAATTTGTTGTAATTCAGTGAAAATAATCTGCGGATTTATTGGCTCATATTGAATATCTAATTTCCCAGCTTCAATTTTGGATAAATCAAGTATATCATTGATTAAAGTTAGTAAACTTTTACCAGCTGTTTGAATAGAGTTGAGATGTCCTTTTTGTTTTTTATCGGTAATTTCTGAAGCAAGTATATCGCTAAAACCAATCACAGCATTCATGGGAGTACGAATTTCATGACTCATATTGGCAAGAAATTCACTTTTGGCACGATTAGCTAAATCCGCTTCCTCTTTAGCCTGTTCTAATTTTACTTCGGCAATTTTTTTGGCAGTTGTATCATGGATAATAGAATAAAGTAAATGATGATTTTCTAGTTCAATTGGTCCACTATAAACCTCAACATTTCTAATTTCTCCAGAAGCTAACTTATGTTTAAATTCAAAATAGTTACGTTTCTCTATATCGGCATTACGCATTTCAGTAACAATTTCTTCTTTATTCAATATGTTAATGTCAGAAATAAACATTAATTTTAATTGTACTTCTGAATAGCCATAATACTTAACAGCCGCTTTATTAAAATCTAAATTTTACCATTCGTTGGATCAATCAATAGTTCTATAGCTTTGTTATCATTAAAAAGTCGGCGATAACGTTGTTCACTGCAAATTAACTTTTTTTCCGTCAGTTTATGTTCGGTTACATCATGGAAAATTTCAAATTTGGAAATACTACCATCTACATTTTGAATTGGAGTATCCAACAAATCATAATATTTGTTATGTTGAGAAACGTAAAATTCCCAACGTACCGTTTCTCCAGCAAATACTTTGTCATTTTTACACCAAGAACAAACTTCAGTTCTAGCATGAAAATATTCATAACATTTAGAACCGTTAACCGGGCCAAATTCTTGGATAAGAACTGGATTAACATATTCAATATCAAACTGTTTATTGACAATATAAATACCATCTGGTATCGCATTGAAAATATTAAGTAATTTATCACGTTCTTTTTGTATTTTTGCCTCAGCTTGTTTTAGATCAGTGACATCTTTTAAAGTAAATAAAAATAATTCAATTTCTCCGGTTATATCTTGGATAGGTACTAATGATAAATCCCAATATGTAGTATCCCATTCCGGATGTTCAGGAAATATAAATGGTCGTGCAGTTCTTTGATAGATTTTTTTATTTTTGGCAGCTGCATCAAATTCATCTTTTAAATTAGATGGATAAAATTCAAAATGGTTGTGACCGGGAAATTCAGATGAATCTCTTTGGCAAGCTTTGGCATAAGTCTCACTCACTCGAATAAAATTATAATCTTTATCCAACAGCACTAAACTATCAAGTGAATTAGCAAAAATTAAGTCCAGTAATCTAGCTTGTTTTTTAATATTTTCTTCAACCTGTTTGCGTTCAGTCATGTCATGAGCTATACCTTCAACAGCAATAACATTACCTTGCTCATTAAATATAGGTGTTTCAGAGACTTCAAGGAACTTAATTGCACCATCTTTACAATAAATTTCTGTTTCATACAAAGGTTGAATAATTCCTTGTATGCTACGTTCAGAATGATATTGGACTTTTTTATTAATAGGGTTGTCAGTCAAATATGTAAGATAATGATTCATAAACTCTGTTGGGGTGTAACCCAATGTATTTTGAATAGAATCACTAAGAAATGTAAATATACCATCAGTATCATGACTATAAAAAAAGAACTCATCTGGCATATTTTCCACGAGTCGCCGGTGTTTTTCTTCACTTTTTTGCAATGCTAGTTCTGCTTGTTTGCGTTTTGTGATATCAATGAATGTTACTACAGCACCAATGATCCCACCTTTGTGAAAAATAGGATGTGACCAACATTCAACCGGGAAATAAGTATGATCTGCTCGCCAAAAAATTTCGTTATTACTATGAATTTCCTTTCCTAGTTTGATACTTTGATAAACCAGACAGTTTTTTTCAGAAAATGGAGAACCATCTTGCTTAGAATGATGGATCATGGAATGTATGTCTTGGGTTATCATATCGTCAACACTGTTGTAACCCAATATCTTGACACAAGCTGGATTACAGAAGGTACAACAACCGGTTATATCCATCCCAAAAATAGCTTCAGCAGTAGAATTTAGTAATAAGCTAACTTGTTCTTCAGTGGCATGTAAAGCATTACTGGTTTGAATTCGCTCTTCAATTTCTTGTTGCAATTGTTCGTTAGCGGCAGTAAGTTCTCTAGTGCGTTCCTTAACCAATTTTTTTAAATGTTGCTGATAATCTTGTAACTTATCTTGAGCATGTTTAAGCTGTGTGGTCATGCTGTCAAAAGTTCTGGAGAATTGCCCAATTTCATCTTGAGTTTCAATAGTTACTTGATAATTCCAATTACCCTGTTCTATCTCCCTAGCTCGATGGTGCAATTTTAAAATAGGATTGGTTATTTTTCTACTAGTAAAAAAAGTAATAACACCACTTACAACTAATAAAATAATAAAAAATAGAGTCATTAAACGTACCAGTCTATGTACTGGCGCATAAGCTTCTTCTGCATCTATTTCGGCTAATAGACACCAGCCAGTTTTATCTATATAACTATGAGTTCCAAGCACTGATTTACCGCGATAATCTTGGTAACGATGTATTTTAATACGTTTTGTTTTATGCTCTTCTATAGACATCGCTAAACATGTTTTTGCTTCTAGGGTATTTATTTTTAATTTCAGAAAGGTATCATCCATAAACCGTGAAGGTGTTATCATATAACCATCCCTATTGATAAGATATACTTCACCACTTCTGCCGTGTCTATGTTTAGTTATTTTATATAATTCTGCTTTCATTTCTATATTAACAATTATAATACCTGAAAATTTTCCTTTGATTAAAATTGGTGCTGAGATACTGATAACTTTAGTTCCAGTCATAGTGGAAAGATGTGCATCACGGATATAGCTTTTTTCTTTACCATTAATGAATATTTCTGCATTGCCAACATGATCAGTTTTAGAATAACCTGATACCACCATTTTGCCGTGTTTATCTAAAACTCTTATCCGAGAAATTTCATCATAAATATAAATAAGATTTTTAATTCTTTGTTTGGCTAACATTATATTTTGGTTAATGAGAGCATCTTTAAATAGTTTACTGGTAGCTAATGTTTTAACTACTAGTTTAATATTATTATTTATTACAGTTTCAACATGTTGTGTCTTTGATGTAGCAATACTTTTTAAATGATGATGAATTTCATGTTCAAGCATCTGCTTAGAAATAATATAACTAGTTGTACTAGATACTATTCCAGTAATCAAAATGAGGACAAAAATAATAATGGAGATTTTGGTTTGTATTTTCATGGCTTTATCATTCACATTCCAATAGCTATATTTTTTATCTTAAATACAAAAAACATTTGATTTATAATCAACTAATTGATATATAAACTTATTTTTAATAAAAATATCTGTTCTAAAATCAATATTATAGCATTAGAAATCACTATATGATAGCATGTACAATTGACTCGAAAGGAGAACAAAAATGTATATTATTATGACAGCATCGGAATGTGCATCGGTATCTAAAGTTGGTGGTCTTGCTGATGTTGTTTACGGTCTAAGCAGAGAGTTAGAAATAAGGGGCAATCAGGTAGAGATTATCTTGCCAAAATATGATTGTATGCGTTATGATCGTATTTGGGATTTGCAAATTGTTTACCAAGAATTATGGGTTGCATGGGGAACTGGTGCAATAAGCTGTACTGTATGGTTTGGTATGGTTGATGGGTGTAAGTGTTTTTTTATAGAACCACATTCAAATGACAATTTTTTTAATAGAAATCAATATTATGGTTGTCATGATGATGCTACACGATTTGCCTTCTTCAGCAAAGCTACACTAGAATTTATGTTGCAGACTAACCGGCATCCGGATATTATTCACTGTCATGATTGGCAAACCGGCTTGGTCCCAGTATTATTATTTGAAATTTATCAACAACAAGGAATGACTCACTCCCGTATTTGTTATACTATTCATAACTTTAGATATCAAGGTGTCACTGGAACAGATATTTTATCCCTTACCAACTTAGATCGTCCTGAATATTACCATCATCCAGATCGGTTGCAAGATAACAAACATGTTGGGGCATTAAATTTTATGAAAGCCGGCATAGTGTATTCAAATTTTGTTACCACTGTATCGCCAAAACATGCGTGGGAAGCACTTTATACCGATCAAAGTTATGGGTTAGGTGATACTTTACATATTCATCAAAGTAAGTTTAGTGGTGTTCTCAATGGATTAGATTATGAAATATGGAATCCAGAGATAGATCATTTAATTCCTCACCATTACAACATAGTCAATTTGGAAGGTAAATATTCTAATAAAGAAGCATTATGCGATAAATTGTTGCTAAAAAAACAATATAAGCCAATTATTGCCTATATAGGTCGGTTGGATGTGCAAAAAGGAGTACATTTGATACGACATGGTTTATTTTATGCTTTACAAAATAATGCCCAATTTGTAATATTGGGTTCTAGCCCTGAGACAAATATTAATAATGATTTTTTACATCTAAAACATGAGCTTAATGATAATGAGGATTGTCATTTAGAAATCGGTTTTAATGAAGAATTAGCTCATCTTATCTATGCTGGTGCTGATATGATCATTATGCCAAGCATGTATGAACCCTGTGGATTAGCTCAAATGATTGCATTGCGATATGGTACTGTTCCTATTGTGCGATCAGTTGGAGGACTTGTCGATACTATTTTTGATCGTGATCATTCTGATAAACCGATCACTGCTCGAAATGGTTATGTATTTCATCAGGCTGATCATGTTGGGCTTGAGTCAGCAATGCAAAGAGCTATTGGTTTGTGGCATGATTTTCCAGAGCAATTTCATAAATTAATTATTCAAAGTATGCAGTACAATTTTTCTTGGCATCGTTCTGGTCAACATTATTTAAATATTTATGATTTAGTTCGAGAAAACTGAGTTACTATCCTTTAAAATCCGGCTAGGTTATTACAACATTAAGTTATAATTATTTTTAATAAAACTAACCTTATAGGTATTCAGATGAATTTATTAAAGATTTCACTAAGTTCCCTATTCATTTCAATCGCTATGATTGGAACCGTTTTAGCTGACACTACCGCAGCGATAGAGTCTTTGTTAAACAATGCTAAGGTACATTATGAGAATGAACGATTTGAGGATGCTGCATTCGCATTAGAACGAGCATTACGGATTGAACCAAAACATCCAGTCCTTTGGCACAACTTAGCCGGAATACGTTTGGCCCAAAAAGATTGGGTACGAGCTGCCAATCTTGCTAATAAATCCAATACTATCGCGATTAAACGTAGAAATTCAAAAGAATTGCGAATCAGAAATTGGGTTATAATAACTCTAGCTTGTGAAGGTAAAGAGGACCATAAATGTGCTAGAGAAGCTCGTAAACAAGCTCAATCTCTCGTACAATCTAATTGAGACTAATATTTCTTGAAAATAAACTTTAATCTCAATTTAATTTAACTTAAGGATTTTAAATGTTATTAAGCACTCGCTATATTGGACTGATTGACAAATATCGTGATTATCTGCCGGTACATGATGATACCCGAATTATTAGTATAGTTGAAGGTAACACTCCATTAATTCGTTTACATAATATTCCTAAATTATTAACTAAGGATGTTAATATTTACGTTAAATATGAAGGGCTTAATCCAACTGGTTCATTTAAAGATCGCGGTATGACTATGGCAATTACCAAAGCTGTAGAAGCGGGTAGTAAGGCAACTGTCTGTGCTTCTACTGGAAATACTTCCGCAAGTGCTGCTGCTTACAGTGCTAGAGCTGGAATTACTGCTTTTGTAATTATTCCAGATGGTAAAATTGCTCAGGGTAAACTAGCTCAAGCTATGATGCACGGTGCAGTTGTCATTCAAATTCAAGGCAATTTTGATGATGGAATGAAGTTAGTAAAAGAAGTAGCAGAACATGCTCCGATTACTATCGTAAATTCTATCAATCCTTATCGTCTACAAGGTCAAAAGACAGCAGCTTTTGAGATCGTTGAGGCTCTTGGTAAAGCTCCAGACTATCACTGTTTACCGGTTGGTAATGCTGGCAACATCAGTGCTTACTGGATGGGTTTTACTGAATTTTTCAATACTGGGGTTATTAAACAACGGCCAAAAATATGTGGTTATCAAG
>JAUCGN010000263.1 GCA_030378125.1 Thiotrichales bacterium HSG1
CAATTATTGTAAATTGTTTGTGACTAAGGTATTAATTCAAAGATAAATTATTAAAAAATATTTTATTATAAACATATGAAATACATTAATATTATTAATATAATAGCTTATTGAAAGTAATAAAGTATATTCTTAAAGTTTATATTTCAATTCTTTCCTATGGATAAATATGCTAGAATTCAGTTTTTGAAAATCTATTCGGGGATATATATTTTGGAAGAAAAATTATCATCATTACCTTGGGCAATGTTATGTTGCGTAGATTTCAATGGTAATTTCAAACAAGTCACTCCAACCTTTGCAGCCAAATTAGGTCGTACTGAAATAGCAATCTCACAATGGCCTAAACTTCAAGACTTAATTCATCATCAAGATATAGAAACTACTAAATCTGCTTTACTTCAACTATATGCAGGTGATGCAGCAACATTTGAAGTTCGTTGTCAACATACAAATAATGATTATCATTGGCTATTGTGGCAGGCTACTGTAGAACAGGATAGTTTTTATGCTCAAATAACTGATATTTCTAAATATAAAAAAACTAGTTCAACAGAAGTTACCCATAAACATCTATTATTAATTCTTGATAACTTAGATACGTTGGTTTATGTAGCCGACATCAAAACCTATGAAATAATATACACCAATAGATATGGAAAAGATATATTCGGAGATATTATAGGCCAGACTTGTCAACAAGCATTCTCACAACACGAAAATTTATGCCCATTTTGTAGTAAACATCGTGTTTCAAAAAATAATAAATCTCGTGAATGGGAATGTTATAGTAGCGTAACTAAAAAATGGTATAGATTACATGAACATACTATTAATTGGCTTGATGGACGTTTAGTTCGTTTAGAAATTGCCTATGATATTACTAAACATAAACAAGCAGATGAATCTTTAAAAATTAGTCAAGAGCGTTATATGTTGGCAGTACGAGCCGGCAAAACTGGAGTTTGGGACTGGAATTTATTAAATAATGAAATGTATTTAGGGCCACACCAGAAAGTTCTGCTTGGCTTAAATGACGTAAAACTATCTGATGGCTTAAAAGCATGGATGTCGGTTGTCCACCCTGATGATCTCGAAAAATTACAAAAGGCTTCAAATGATTATCTACAGAAAACAATTCCTCAAATTGAAGAAGAATATCGGATTATAAAAAAAGACGGCAGTGTTGATTGGATGATAGTACGTGGTACAACCGTACATAATGAGCAAGGCCATGCTTATCGTATGGTTGGTACTAATACTAATATTACCGAACGGAAAAATTTTGATAGCTATTTACAAGAACAACAGCGTTTATGTCGTGGTGTATCTGATATTACTCATGTTTTATTAACTAGATTGGACCACGATAAAGCGATCCGATTAGCGTTAAAAATGTTGGGAGAATTATTTATAGTAGATCGAACTTATATTTTTGAAAATGAAGATGCAGATGAAGAATTTATTATAAACCAAAGATTTAATTGGGTAAGTGATAAAAAATATGATATTTCACATAATTTACAACATTTCTCTTATGATTCAATGCGATAGGCTAAATTTACTTCATTACCAATAGCACTATATTTAGTACGTTTTTCTGAACCAATATTGCCTACCACTACTTCTCCAGTATTAATACCAATGCCCATTTCTAAGCAATCAAATCCCCAATTAAATAACTGTTCATTAACAGCAGTCATCGCTAACTCCATAGATATAGCACATGCGACAGCTCTTTGTGGATCATCATCTCTCACAATTGGAGCTCCAAAAAATACTAAGATTCCATCTCCTAAAAAATCATTAATTGAACCATAATATTTAGCAATTATTTCTCCCATTGCTTCTAGATAAAAATTAAGAATTTTAATAACTTGTTCTGAAGATAATTTATTTGATTGAGCAGTAAATCCTCTTAAATCAGAAGTTAAAATAGTAATTTCTCGCCGTTCACCACCCATAGTTAAACCAGACTTAGTTTCTAACAATGTATCAACTACTTCATCAGTTAAATAACGACCAAATACGTTACGAATCAATTCATTCCTTTTAATCAACAATGCCTCAGAATTACGAATAGATTCTAACATTTGATTCATCGCCTTAGATAGAGTTCCAATTTCATCTTCGGAATATTTTGCGATATAAATATCTTTTCGTTTACCGCCAGAAATTTTATTCGCAGCATCTACTAATATTTTTAGTGGTCTTTTAATATTATGAGCAAAGAAAATTGATAGAAATAAGGTTATTAAAATAGTTGCTCCAGTAATTATGAGTGAAAATAAAAATACTGATTGAGCATTTATTTTAAGTTCTTTAGCCGATAGTTTTAAATCATTTGCTATAAAAATTTCGACTTGCTTAAAAAGTTCAATTCTATCCGTTGCCATTTTCCACCAAATTTTTGGTTCGATATAGAAATGGCTACTTTGTTGTAGTTGTGTCAAAGCAGTAATAGCTGGCATATCATCTATTTTGACAATTTTATCAATTTCATCTATCGATTTATTTTGCTCCTTAAGATCAATAGAAACTGATAAATACAGATTATATTTATCAAAAGTTTGTTTAACAGTTTCTATATTTTTAATATCTGCTGGTGAAATATCGGGAAGTTGTTTATATTTGAGCATGATAGAATGGGCATTTTTATACTGTCTGTGAAAGGCTTTAATATATTTTGGTTTACCTCGCAAAACATAATTTTTAAAGTTATGAATAAGCCCCCCATAACCAAGTTGA
>JAUCGN010000264.1 GCA_030378125.1 Thiotrichales bacterium HSG1
TAAAGGTAGTGATGGCAAGCATTATTTTTCTAAAACTCTTAAAGAACATGAATGTGCTGTGATAGAGTATCAAATTAAAAATAAAAATCCTCGCCGTTATAGAAGCCGTTGTAAAAAATATCCAAATTGTTTTGCTTGTTCTTAAAACTATTCAAGACTAATACCTTGAGTAGCTCTCCAAGAAACATTTTGTGGTGAACAAAAAGCAATGGGTATTATTTAAGCAAAAACATTACTCAAATTTTCATAATGTAAGAAACATAAATACCTATATGCTTAACTAGTTAATAATTTTTGATTTTTTCTGCATTTTTGAAAATTTCTAACCTACCAGTAATACCTTCGCCAATGTCGAAATTCGTAACCTTTATTCATTACGAAAGACCATATTTCATCACATTGAATAGTTTACCCTTTTTTTTAGGTTTAATATCAATGATTTTTGGAATGCTATCATATTTTTTGTTGACGTTTGCAACCAACGTTCGGATACACCGACAACTCTTGCAATACCTGCCAAAGGAATTTTTTCCAGTAACAATTTGTCAATTAAATCTTTTTTGTCTTGAGATACGCAGTTTGTTAGCTCCAAAACAAATTGTCTCGAACATTATTTGCAAGCATATTTTTGTTTTCCATTGTGGATAGTTCCATTTTTTATAATATTTTCTGATTTGCAGCTTAGACAATTCATAAGTTTTTACTTAATATTTTTAATATATTACACTACTTTGTTCAGGACTACCACTATTTATACTATATCAACTTCCAATTGTGTTTTTTTCCTCCGATTTTTTATTTTTCTGGAAATCTGTTAGTTCAGACACTCGTAAAATTGCACTCCTAGCCCTTGGATTTGAATTAATTTCAGTTTGTTTTGCTCTGATTGGTTTATTGATGATGCGTAATTTGGGATTTAGTTGTTCTACAGTAACCGGTAAGTTAATTGGAAACTTATCACCACGAGCATTATCACGCATAAAACGTTTTACAATCCGATCTTCAAGAGAGTGAAAACAGATTACAACCAAACGTCCATTAGGAGCTAATACATTTAGTGTTTGAATTAAAACTTGTTGTAATTGTTCCAGTTCACGATTTATAAAAATTCGTAGAGCTTGAAAAGAACGAGTTGCTGGATGTTTGTGTTCTTTATTTGGTGGACAAGCCTTGGTAACTATATTTGCTAATTGACCAGTAGTAGTAACTGATTCAGCTTTTATGGCTCTAGCAATACGGTTGGCGTAACGTTCTTCACCATAATCTTTCAACACTTTAGCGATTTCTGTAGCAGTTGCTGTATCCAACCATTGAGCCACACTTTCACCAATATCTGGATTCATTCGCATGTCTAAAGGCCCGTCTTGCATAAAGCTAAAACCTCTAGTTGGGTTGTCTAATTGTGGTGATGAAACCCCTAAATCTAATAATATCCCATTTACTTGTCCCAACCAACCACGTTTTTCAATATTTGTCTGTAATTGAGTAAAAGTGTTATGTACAATATTAAAACGTTTGTCTTTTATAAATTGAGCAAATTGCACTGCTTCTGGGTCTTGATCTAATGCTAATATTTGACCTGTTGGTCCTAACTGACTCAAAATAGCTTGTGTGTGTCCTCCTCTGCCATAGGTACAGTCAATATAGATTCCATCAGTTTGTAAGTTTAAAGCATCTAGAGTTTCGGTTAATAACACTGGTTGATGAGATAATTTTAACATTTATTGTTTCACATATCATGGAAAGTTTCTATAGGACTTATGCATTATTGAATAGCATAAAGGAATCAAGTAATTACAATAATAAAAATATATACATATATTGAATTTAACTGTAAACAGTATAACAAATTGTATTTAAACAACTTCATAAACTTGTCAATGCGTGATTTCTAGTACACCCTCCACAAAGTAATGATAACAATTCTTACGCTTGAAGTAGCTTCTCTGCATATGCCCATTTAAATGATTGGTAGTCCTAAACAAAGTAGTGCTATCTTTAAAAAAGATTAAATATTTCAGGACTACCAATTTTTGAAACCATATTATTAAGTAAATATAATTGTAATTATATCTTAAAATATATGATTAAATCAATTATTTAAAAATGTTCAGAACTACTATTATGACTATTTACAATCCATGTACGGCATAAATTCCAGGTACATAACGTAATTGTTCTTGATAATCCATACCATAACCAAAAACATACCTGTTTGGAACAGTTAATCCAGTAAAATCAGCTTGTTGTAATCCGGGGCGTGAATCAAGTTGTTTTTCTACTAACACTGCGGTTAATACCTCTTTAACTCCAGCATCTTGACAATATTTAACAATCGCCTGTAAAGTCAAACCTTCATCCAAAATATCATCAATTATTAATACGGTTTTATCCGATAAATCAGCAGTTGGTTGTTTGATCCAGTTTAATGTGCTGCCAGAAGTATTACCAAGATAACGAGAAGCGTGGATATAATCTATTACTAATGGAAAATCAAGTCGAGGCAATAGCTGACCGGCCAAAATTAAACCACCAATCATCACTGGTAAACACAACGGTTGTTTATCTGCTAACTGTTGGTTTATGTCTGCTGCCATACCTTCAATAGCAAGCAATATTTCTTGCTCACTATGTAAGAGGTCAGCTTTAGCCAAAACTTTGAGTACTTCTTCTGTATTTAACTGTTCACTCATCGGTTACACAACCATGTGAAGCATCCTTAACATTCTTGATATACTTATACAAA
>JAUCGN010000265.1 GCA_030378125.1 Thiotrichales bacterium HSG1
AAGCAAACGCGTGAAGGTGATTAAAGAAAAATTACAATTTGGTAAATCTTATCCAATTGAAGAAGCATTTGAACTATTAAAATCATTACCTCCAACCAAATTTGTTGAATCAGTTGATGTTAGCATTAATTTAGGAGTTGATCCACGTAAGTCTGACCAAGCAGTACGAAGTTCAACAGTATTACCTCATGGTACCGGAAAACAAGTTAGAGTGGCAGTTTTTGCTCAAGGTGATAATGCTACTGCTGCTAGTGAGGCCGGGGCAGATGTAGTTGGTTTTGAAGATTTAGCTGATAAAGTTAAAAAAGGATTTTTAGAATTTGATGTTGTGATTGCATCTCCAGATACTATGCGAGTGGTCGGACAATTAGGTAAAATTTTGGGTCCTCGTGGATTGATGCCTAACCCTAAAGTTGGTACGGTAACACCTGATGTAGCATCAGCTGTAAAAGTTGCTAAAGCTGGTCAAGTACGGTATCGCACTGATAAAGCAGGTATTATTCATTGTATTATTGGAAAGATTTCTTTCAGTCCAGAAGAATTATGTGGTAACTTGAAGGCTTTGATTAAGGATTTAAATAAGATTAAACCAAGTACTGCAAAGGGCGTGTACATACAGAAAATAACTGTGTCTACAACTATGGGGCCAGGTGTTTTAGTGGATCAGGCTACTATATAATATATTGTTCCCAACGTTTTCGTTGGGAATGTACCAAGTAAAATATACTATAATTATATTGTGAACAGTAATTATAATAAGATACTTGAAAAACCTTCCCAACTTTTTGTTTTTCCTATAAAACATACAGAAGAATTAATAACTATGGTTGGATGATTTTAGTTGTAATAAGATATTTCAAATAGGTGAGAAATTTATACCATGCAAACAAATATTGAAGTTGATAAAGCTTCATTCAATGAAGCACAAAAAACTTTTGCCTCTTTTGGAATGAGTGCTAGTGAAGCTATAAATCTATTCTTGGTAAAAGTTTCTATAGAAAAAACTATTCCCAACGAATTTTATATTCCATCTAATGAACTGTTAGATAGGATAGAAGATGTTGAAAATAATAGAAATTTGATTGGATATAATTCGTTGGAAGAATTGTTTGATGATTTAGGAATATAAATCTTATGTTTGATTAATCAATAATATTTTTATGCTTGAATGATTTGTAATCCATAATGTACTATGTTATAATTTAAAGTTGGCTTAAATTTGAGTAATAGTTATGGATATTCGAATACAAAAAAGTTTCAAAAAAAATATACAAAGAGATGAAAAAAGTAATAAATATTCGGAGGACGATTTTAAAGTTTTAAAAAATATAATTAGAAAATTAAAAGACAATGAAGATATAGAACCAAAATTTAGAAGACACAAGTTAATTGGTAATTTAAAGGAATATGAAGGTATACATATAAAACATAACTGGGTTTTAGTTTTCAAAATAAGTGATAACACAATCATTTTAGTTATGATTGGAACACATACACAAGTTTATAGAACTAGATTTTAGATTGTTTGAAGAATATTTCCCCCACCGACTTTGTACTATTGGAATAATTTCCAGTAGTAATCAAAGACCGTAGGTTCTTGATAAATCCTACGCAGATGGTAAACCTATTTTGGTTTGCTTATATATTATATTACCTAGGAGGACGTTAATGCCGCTTAAATTAGATGATAAGCGAGCTATCGTTACCGCCGTTAATAAGGTTGCTAGTAAAGCTCATTCTGCGGTTGCCACCGAATATGTTGGTATGACCGTCACGGAAATGACAGACTTACGAAGAAAAGCTCTTGAAGCTGGAGTTTACTTGCGTGTGGTAAGGAATACTTTAGCTAAAAGAGCTGTTGTTGGTACTGATTTTGAATGTTTGCAAGAAGCTCTTGTTGGGCCCATTGTACTAGCATTTTCCGTTGACGATCCAGGTGCTGCTGCAAAAGTCATTAGTGATTTTAGCAAGACTAACAAAAAAATGGTGGTTAAAGCTGTAGCCATTGGTGGTAAGTTACTGCCAGCTCAGTCAATAACTGAAGTGGCTGAACTGCCAACTTATGATGAAGCAGTTAGCATGTTAATGTCTGTTATGCAAGCACCTGTTGTCAAATTGGTTCGTACCCTCGCTGAGCCTCATACTAAACTTGTGCGTACAGTATCCGCGGTAGGCGATAACAAATAACTATCTATCTTTAAGTTTTTTAAAGCATTAACTTTTGATAGAAATTTCACGTTTTAGAAATCAGGAGATTTATCCATGGCAGTAGCCAAAGAAGATATTTTAGAAGCCATTGCTGATATGTCAGTAATGGAAGTAGTTGAACTTGTTAAAGCAATGGAGGATAAATTCGGAGTTTCCGCAGCAGCCCCAGTTGCAGCAGTTGCAGCTCCAGCAGCAGGTGGTGATACAGCAGCGGCAGCAGAACAAACTGAGTTTGCCGTATCTTTAACCAGCTTTGGTGAAAAGAAAGTTCAAGTTATTAAAGCTATTCGTGGCATCACCGGTTTAGGACTTAAAGAAGCTAAAACTTTAGTGGAGAGTGCTCCAACAGTTGTCAAGGAAGATGTTCCTAAAGATGAAGCTGAAAAAATTAAGAAGGAACTGGAAGATGCTGGTGGTAGTGCTGAAATTAAGTAGTTGTAAATACCTCTGATTTACAAAAAAATTCCGGTTGGAGTTTGGTCCGGCTGCTCCTTATCCCCTCCTAACGTTGCCGACGTAACGGCCCGTTTA
>JAUCGN010000266.1 GCA_030378125.1 Thiotrichales bacterium HSG1
ATAATTATAGAAAAACAAGCTCCTCTGTTAGTTATTGAAGTTAATGGAGTTGGTTATGACATTTTGGCTCCGATGTCAACATTTTATAATTTGTCAGAACTCAATAGTGAGATTAAGTTACTAACTCATCTCAGTATTCGTGATGACTCTCATGTTTTATATGGTTTTTTGATAGTAGCAGAACGAGAACTATTTCGTAGTTTAATTCGAGTAAATGGAGTTGGTCCTAAATTGGCTTTGAGTATTTTATCTTCAATAGAATTAAATACTTTTGTCCAATGTATTAATGATAATGATATAATGCAACTAACACGCATTCCGGGAATTGGCAAAAAGACTGCGGAACGGTTAGTTATTGAAATGCGAGATTATTTAAAAAATACTGATAGTTTAATTTCAACTGCTAAACCAATTGTCAATTTAGCTCCTAAACTAGAAACTCCAGTAGAAGACGCTATTAGTGCTTTGATTGCATTAGGTTATAAACCAGTCGATGCTAGTAACAGAGTGAAGTCTATCGCTAAAGATGACATGAATAGTGAAGATTTAATTCGTCAAGCTTTGCAAACAAGGTAATATTTGTTCATCAAAACAAGGAAATCCAGTGAATAGTAATATAGATCAACAAGAATTAGATAAATTTAACTCTTTAGCTTCCCGTTGGTGGGACCCAGAAAGTGAATTTAAACCATTGCATGATATTAATCCTTTGCGTATGGGTTATATTGAACGGTACGAAAATGATTTGACTGGCAAAAAAATATTAGATGTAGGATGTGGTGGAGGTATTTTATCCGAAAGCATGGCTTTACGAGGGGCAGAAGTAATGGGGATTGATATGAGTGAAACTCCACTGAGTGTGGCAAAGTTGCACCTGCATGAATCTGGTTTAAAGGTTGACTACCAACAAATAACGGTAGAGCAATTAGCGGCTGATTCACCAAACAGTTTTGACATGATAACTTGTATGGAAATGTTGGAACATGTACCTAGTCCAGAATCAGTTGTAACATCTTGTTATAAATTACTTAAAACTGGTGGAAAGGCATTTTTTTCTACTATTAATCGTAACCCAAAATCTTATTTATTTGCTATAATTGGGGCCGAATATATCTTACGTTTATTGCCCAAAGGAACCCATGATCATTCCAAATTTATTCGTCCAGTAGAATTGAACGATTGGGTTGTAGCAGCCGGTGGTGATGTAAAGGATATCACTGGCATGACTTATAACCCAATTAGTAAACAATATTTATTGAATAAAGATGTTTCTGTCAATTATCTTCTCCATAGTGTTAAATAGGCTTTTTCAGAGTTTGGGAGTAACTCCAATTACTGTGGTATTGTACAACTGTACTTCCTGTCCTTACAAACAATATCATTAAAATTTTTACCCGTTTTCTTCTTTTCAAACCTGCAAATCTTAGAAGAAGAGGAAATATCCATAGGACATGTACCTGTATCAAGATACTCTTGAAAATCAACAATATTTTGCCCTTCAAGATAGTTAACAATTTTTACCTTATCAGTATCATCACTTCTGGTTTGATTATCTAATCTCCGTCCAGCAACAAGGATTACAAAGTTTTTTGCCTTGTCATCGTTTAACTTTAAAGTATCAGTAGCAGTTAAAGTTGGAATTGAAACAAATTCCCAATCATTTTTATCGTCAGCTTTTATTCTTGCGAATGTGGCTATTTTAATATTAGTTTTCCTAGTATTATAGATATTCCATGCTTCATTAATCCATGTTTTTCTCACTGTTTTTATCCAAAAATGGGGAACATCGCTTGCTATATGATTACTGTCTATTGCATAAAAAACCTTATCTTTCCAACCATCCCACCAAAAATTATTAAAACAATCATCGGTCCATTTTGTTAACATTCCGTTATCAACATTGTTTGGTATATTAGGAATCCTACCAAAGCGATTACCGTCTACGGGCTGGCAAGAATTATCATATAAAACATCGTCTTGTTTAACATTGAAACAGCTAGGGTCATTTACATTAGCCACCCATGGAAAACTTTGTTCAATTTCTATAGCATCTTTTCTATGAGCATATTTTTGTTTATCTCTATCACAACCTTTATCAGCAGATTTGCAATCAGTATTAATTTGAATACATCTATCACATTCAACTCCACAATCTTTTTCACAATCTGTATCACCTTCACAATTAAGTTTACATGTAGCTATGTTACTACATTTGTCATTACAACTATCTAATTTATCGTCACATTTTGCTTTACATTGTAAAATTTTATCATTAACATAATTGTTAATATGACTTTCTACATCATGAGATGGTGTGTCTTCTGCTCTATAAGTACCATCTTCAGGATTGTCCCAATCTCCAATTGCTTCTAAAAAACCACCATCCGCCCTTGCATCTCGAAAAAAATGTTTTCTATAATCAGAACCAGTAACATTTTCTAAACATTTACTAACCTTTTTTGTCACCCAAAAATCCATTCTCTCATATATCGCCTCAAAATCTTTACGATTGATTAACATTAATCTGTCATTAAAAATCTCTTTTTTATTATTATCATAAGAAACAGGTGCATTAATGAATACAGAGTTATTTTCAGTAGGTAATTCGTTATCACCCCAATCATCTGAAGCTGCTGCATCATTAGTTCCCTTAGAATTATCAATCGTATAACCTTGACTAACTGTAAAACTATCCAGAAAATTTTCAACTTTATTAATATCATCAGAGT
>JAUCGN010000267.1 GCA_030378125.1 Thiotrichales bacterium HSG1
CGGGTGGTCCTAGGGGTGACTTTGGAATTAAATATAATATATACAACGGAGGACCAGCTCCAGAAAAGGTTACTAATACAATTTATGATCATTCACAAAATATCACCAAATATAAAATTATTGTGAGTGATCCTATTGATTTATCTAAAATTGGTAAAGTCAAAGTAGGCGATTGCATAGTTGAAATTGTCGACCCAGTTGCTGATTATGCTGAATTGATGGAGGAACTATTTGATTTTTCAGCTATTAAGCAGTTATTTGCTTCTGGTTTTAAAATATGTTTTGATGCTATGCACGCTGTTACCGGGCCATATGCTAAGACTATTTTGGAACAACAATTAGGGGCAGCCGTTGGTACGGTAATAAATGGTATCCCGCTAGAAGATTTTGGTGGTGGTCATCCAGACCCAAACTTAGCTCATGCTCGTGAATTAGTTGATATAATGTACGGGAAAGATTCCCCTCAATTAGGAGCAGCTTCTGATGGAGATGGGGATCGAAACATGATATTAGGTCAAAGTTTTTTTGTTACTCCTTCTGATAGTTTGGCTATATTGGCTGCCAATGCTACTTTAGTTCCCGGTTATAAAGATGGTTTGGCTGGAATAGCTCGCTCTATGCCAACTAGTGAAGCGGCTGACCACGTTGCTGATGCTCTTAAAATTGACTGTTATGAAACTCCAACTGGTTGGAAGTTTTTTGGTAACCTGTTAGATGCAAAGCTGGCAACTTTATGTGGTGAAGAAAGTTTTGGTACTGGTTCCAGTCATGTACGAGAAAAAGATGGTTTGTGGGCCGTGTTGTTTTGGTTAAATATTTTGGCTGTGCGTAAGCAATCAGTGGAAGACATTATGCGTGAACATTGGGCTAAATATGGCCGTAATGTTTATTCTCGCCATGATTATGAGGAAGTAGATAGTAAATCTGCTAATGCTTTAATGGAAAATTTATATCATACATTCGGTCATTTAAAAGGTAAAAAATTTGATAAATATGTGGTAAAATACTGTGATGATTTCAGTTACATTGACCCAGTTGATCACAGTGTTAGTCAAAATCAGGGAATGCGAATAGGTTTTCAAGATGGTTCTCGGATCGTATTTCGTTTGTCTGGAACTGGTACTGAAGGTGCTACTTTACGGGTTTATTTAGAAGTATTTGAGCCGGATACTACTCAACATCATTTGGATGCACAACAAAGATTGGCAGAATTGATTAAAGTGGCAGATAAAATTGCCCAAATTGAAAAATATACGGGTAGAGTTAAACCTTCAGTAATTACTTAATTAACATATTATTTTTTGTCTGGATCATGATTCAGACAATGAAAAAATATTCTGAACTCAATCATGTTAAGTTTTAGACCAAGCAATAAATGGTTATTGTTACAAAATTGTTTTCTATGTGGTTTTAATAGTAAACGATTGTTATGTACTGCCTGTTTGTCAGATTTACCCTATCAGACTTTAGTGTGTCATATTTGTAGTAAATCTTTGATTGTGGGTGATTTATGTAATCAATGTCAACAAAATCCACCTTCTTATACTAAAGCTCAAGCAGTTTTTTCTTATGTTTATCCTATAGACAAATTGATTTCTGTGGCAAAATTTAAAAAAAACCTCTCAATCTTAAATTTATTAGGCAATTTGATGGTTGAACATTTAAAATTTGAGTTACGCCCAGATGTACTTATTCCAGTACCATTACATCCCAAACGACTACGACAACGTGGTTATAATCAATCAGTAGAACTAGCAAAATGTATCAGCAAATATACTGGTATTCCATTTGCTTATAAATCTTGCCAACGCATTAAAAATACCCGTCCTCAAGTAGGTTTATCTGCCCAACAACGGATAATTAACATCCAAAACGCTTTCCAAGTAAACCCAATTAAAAATAATTGGCAGTATATTGTTTTAATTGATGATGTTATGACTACAGGCAGTACGGTTGATGTATTAGCTAAAGAATTCTTGAAAGTTGGTGTTCAAAGAGTGGACGTATGGTGTTGTGCTCGTCGTTAAAGTTCTGTACACTCGGCATTAACACTATCACTTTATAGCATTTTTAAAAAATTAAGGAAACTATGAAAATATTTACTTATAAATGGCTTATTGTAGTAATTTACTTTTTGTTTACCAGTAACTTATTGGCGACTGAAGTTCAAAAAGGTTTGTTTTGGCAAATAAAAAAATCTGGAGTTGAATCCAGTTATATCTTTGCTACTATACATTCGGAAGATATTCGTGTGAACCATTTACCTGAAAAAATACAAACATATTTTGAAAAGGCAAATAGTGTGTCGTTAGAAATGTTGCTAGATATGCCTACAATGTTAAAAGCTTCGACTGCTATGTTTTTTACTAACGAACAGACTTTGGATAAATTGATTGATGAAAAGTTATTTGCTCAAGTAAGTGAAGTTCTACTTAAATATAAGATACCGCCGGTAATGGTAAAAAAGTTAAAACCTTGGGCAGTAGTAGCTACTCTTGGTACACCACCACCACAGTCTGGAGAATTTTTGGATTTACTTTTGTACAAGGAAGCCATGAAACTTAAAATAGATACTTATGGCTTAGAAAAGGTTGAGGAACAACTGGCTATTTTCGAAGATTTGCCGTTAAAAACTCAGATTTTTTTGTTAAAAGAAACAATTGAAAATATTGATAAAATGCCAAATATGTTTATCAAATTACATGAACTGTACTTGCAACGCGACT
>JAUCGN010000268.1 GCA_030378125.1 Thiotrichales bacterium HSG1
CCCACAGCAAAATTGGATGATGGAAATATAACTATAATATCGTGATAGGTAAAACATTCTCCTACTTTTAAGTCTTTGGTAGGCCATACTACGGTATCAGCATCTGCATTATAAACCCCATTCCTTGTGGAAAGCATATAAGTAGTGCCGGCTGGTAATTGGTCAACTAGAGATACGTTATTTAAATCAAGCTTGCCATCACCACCTTCATTACACATCTCAACCCTATATCTGGCTTCGAAATCTAAACGATGACCAGTTGTTTTTGATACCTTAGTTATAGTAATCACACTTTCAGCTGTAACATTTACCATAGAAATAACATCTTCTATGTCATCAGCATTATCAGAGCTAATATTTGCTGAACTGGTAACTAAGGTATTATTAGGTGTTTCACCAGTTTTGAGTTTAACAACCATAGTTACTTCACCAGTAGAACCAGCTGGTAGTGGATCAATAAATTGCCAAGTTACCACATTATCCACAACACTGTGTGATTCAACATGAACTGAATGAGTTGGAGCAATTTCTTGTAATATATCAACTACCTCAGATGGTAAAGTGCTTACCAACTGTACATTGTCGCAGTCTTCCGTAGTGCTAGCACAACGGTATTGAAATTTAAAGGTAAAAGGTTGTCCAGACAAAACTTCTTCCACATCACCTTCAACGCTTTGCTGAAGTGCTAATTCTGCTTTGGCATGAACGTTTGTAGAAATACCGAGCATCATGACTATTCCCATTACGGATAGCACATAAGAAAAAATACTTCCTCGTTGTAAAAGGAGATTTTTCATTTTTTCCTCCATTGATACTAAAATTAAATACTTCTTTCTTAAGGTGTATAACCTAAAAAAAATTGGCATCAGGTCATACGATTCAAAATACTTAACATATGCTCTATAAGCAAATCAAGTAATCATCTTAAAGTAAATTGAGACATGTTTTTTCGATTAGGATGAAATCAGATTATTACTATAGCAACTGATAGATATATCCCAAATACTCATGCAATTTTTATTCCTTAGCTTGATTTTATTGAAATACATACTATCCACATAAATTTCTTTTGCAATTTGCAATGCAATGTAAAGCAATTGTAAATTTAACAAAAAATATATTTTATACAAAGAGCTTTATTGTCCCATATAAGAGGGTAAATATAGTAGTTCAATACCCAATATTTGTGCATATCTCCAAATAAGACGAAATTTTTGATAGCTAACATTATCAAGTACCAATGTTATCGGTCCATGTCCAACTGTTTCAGCAGTATTCTGAGGTAGGTGTTTTTGAAAATATTCTTCAAGAGAAATCGCATGAGAGTTCAGTTCACTACTTCGTCCTTTGAAATTCAACTGTTTTAATGCTTTTAAGCCATCACTTTGATAATCCTTCAAATACTTGACGAGCTAAGTTTTGCAAATACGACATATACAGCAAATATCTTTATGCTTATATCCTTGACTTTTCAGAAATAATGCTTCCATCCGTTTCTGAACCATCGGATGAGGATAGTGATAACGTTCCTTGTCAAGAGCATCTATTTCTTTTTGACTGAATTCTATTCTTATCATTTTGGGGGACTCGGAGCAATTGAAATTCGCATTATTATAATTCAAAAATCGCAACTAAAAAAGTCCAGAACTTAGCAGTGCTAAGTATATAAATTGTGGGTAGTCCTAAATATCTAGTAGTTTATCCATTATGGTCTTTTTATCTAAAAGCATGTTATCTTTAGCTATATTTTAATATATTGCAATCTCTCTGATAACATCAGTTAGTAATGAAAATAGTATACAAAATGAAAAAATAATGGGGCAGTGTAAGTTAAACTATCAACTCTATCCAAGATACCACCATGTCCGGGCAATAGAGTACCACTATCCTTAATACCTAAATCACGTTTCAAAGCAGAAATACTTACGTCCCCAAAAAAACCTGCTGTAGAAATCAAAATTCCAGCAAGCATAGATTGCCATAAGTTCAGAGGTGTCAACCAAGGTGCTAGTAAAACAGCTATAAATGTAGTTGTAATCACACCACCTAAAAAACCTTCCCAAGTTTTATTTGGACTCACTTTAGGAATAATCTTGCGTTTACCTAATAGTTTACCCCAAATATATTGCAAAATATCATTGGATTCAGTTAAAAAAACCAAAAATAATAACAATCCCGCTCCCCCAACAACAAAGTTACCCTTTTCTGGCAATACTAACAAATAGGCTGCATGGCTCAAGCAAAATACCGTAGTCATCAAACCCCAATGCAACGTACCTGCGGCCCTTAAAAAACCTTCCATTTTACCAATTAAAAGCATCGGAATCGGTAAAAAGAGAAACATATAAATTGGAATAAAAATGATAAACATTCCATACCAAGCACTACCCACCCAATAATACTGCACTGGGATAGCCAAATAAGCCCAAAATAAAACTCGCCGATCGGCACGACGAGTTGGGATTAATGACAAATACTCTTTTAAAGCCAAAAAACTTAAAAAACCAAATAATATTAATGATATACTATTATCAATAAGCATGGCTAAAATAAAAATACCAGCCATCCACCACCATGAACGTAAGCGTGCTTTCAATTCAGTGAAGTTTCGCTTGGGATGACGGTGAGACAAAAAGGTTATGATAACCGTACCAAGAATAAGCAAGACTACAATGCCGGCACTTGCCCATAATAAGGTTGGTTTAATAAGTTCCGATTCA
>JAUCGN010000269.1 GCA_030378125.1 Thiotrichales bacterium HSG1
AGTACTACGCATTTGCCATAAGATAATTTGTTTGCCACTAGTTTTAAACTGAGTCAAACTCTTAGAAGACTCACCACCCAAATGGATTACAGTCACATCAGGCCAATAGTACACCTCATAACCGGCTGTTTTAAAACGTTTACATAAGTCGACCTCTTCACAATATAAAAAAAATCGTTCATCAAAATAACCGACTTTTTCTAGTATTTTATGCGGCATGATTGAAAAAGCTCCGGGTACCCAATCTATGCTGGCAGCTTCCTCAGTATTAGCCCAAGTACGATCCATACGACCAAAGAACTTAGATTGAGGATATTTGTTAGCTAAACCGGATATAACTAAAAAATGGTTAAGTAGGCTAGGAAACATGCGAGCTGAAGGCTGCCAACTACCATCTTGATTAGTTAACCTTGCACCACCGATACCAATTTTAGGATTAGCCTGCATATAGGTTAAAGACCTTTCAAGAGCATGTGGCTGCAAAAAAGCATCTGAATTGAGTAACACTACATAATCACCTTGTGCTTGAGCAAAACCTAAATTATTGGCTGCTGCAAACCCAAGGTTTTTCGTGCTACGAATTAGTTTAATATCTGGAAATTCAGTTGCAACCATAACAGCAGAATTATCTTTGGAAGCATTGTCAATTACTAATGTTTCATAACTAACATTACCAGCTTCTTTAAATAGAGTATTTAGACAATCTCGTAGCAAATCACAAGTGTTAAATGATACGATAATAATGGAAATTTGAGGATTGTTCATCATTGTTTTAAATTAAGTGAAAAAACTCAAGCTGCAATACATTTGCCATCAATTGAATCATGTTTTTCTATACTAAGAAGTTCTTCTAAAGATTCTACAGTTTGTGGTTTTGAAAACAGATAACCTTGGACATGATTACATTTTGCTCTCTTTAGCATAGCAGCTTGTGTCTGATTCTCAACTCCTTCGGCAACTATTCTTAAGTTAAAAGCTTTACCTAAAGCAATTACAGCACAAATAATTTGGGCTGATTTGGATGATATATCAATTTCTTGGATAAAACTTTTATCAATCTTTAATGCGTCTATAGGAAACTTTTGTAGATAACTTAATGATGAATAACCAGTGCCAAAATCATCCATGTATAGAAGTATTTCTAAACTTTTTAAGTCATTCAGTAGTTTTAAGGCTTTTTCTGGGTCTTGCATCATGGCTGTTTCTGTTATTTCTACCCTACAAGTTGGGCCTTTAATATCATTTTTTTCAATAATATCCTGAATTTGTCGTACTAAACGTGGTTGTTTAAATTGAATTGGTGATACGTTGATATTCATACCTAAATTAGCATGATGTTGAAATTGAGTTTGCCAACGTTTTAATTGGGTACAAGCAGTTTCAAATACCCATAAACCTAATTCTTCAATTAATCCAGATTCTTCTGCTAATGGGATAAAGTTATCTGGAGGAATTATACCTTTTTCTGGATGTATCCAACGGATTAAAGCCTCTAAACCAACAATATTATTATTTTCTAAAGAAACAATTGGTTGGTAATAAAGCTGAAATTCTTCTCGTTCCAAGGCTTTACGCAATTCTGTTTCCATTCTTAACATATTGATAACTTCGACTCGCATACCCGGTTCAAAAATCAAGAACTTACCACGTCCTTGTTTTTTAGCCTTATACATAGCGGTATCAGCATCTCGTAGCATATCATCAGCACTGGTGTACTTGGAATCACTCAATGAAATACCAATGCTAGCACTAGTATTAAAAGTTTCATTTTTCAAAGTATAAGGTTTACACAATTGGGCTTGAATGATATCAATACGTTGTTTCAATGAGCTTAAATTTACCACATTTTTCAATAAAATAGAAAATTCATCTCCACCAAAACGAGCTACAATATCATTTTTGTCAGTCGCTTTATGTAAGCGTTGAGCTAATTCAGTAAGCAGTTGATCTCCTACAAAATGTCCCAAACTATCATTGACTATTTTAAAACGATCCAAATCAACAAATAATACGGCAAAATGATTTTTCTTGGTAGCAGTTACATTAATTAACAATTGATTTAAGATAGTAGTGAAAGAAGCTCGATTTAATAGACCGGTCAACTGATCATGAGTAGCATCATGGCGTAATTTTTCTTCATTTAGTTTACGCTCGGTTATATCTTCAACTATACCTTCATAATAACGAATCTCATTATCATCACGCACTACTCGTATGGTTTCATTTACCCAAATGATCCGGCCATTTTTACAACGGGCTTGATATTCAAAATCTGATAGATTAGAACGAGTTTCCAACAAGTTTAAAAATTCTTGATAACGCTCAGAACTGACATATATCTGTTTTCTGCTGTCATCAGTTTCTGTGTAAACTTGTTCAGCAGATTTATAACCAAATATTCGTACAAAAGCCGGATTAACGCTCAAATAGTGACCTCTGGGATTACATTGAAAAATTCCCTCAATAGCATTTTCAAAAATGTCTCGGTATTTCTTTTCTGCTTCTCTTCTAGCTTCTTCAGCATATTTGCGTTCTGTTATATCTTCTATCATATTGATAATAAAAGATTGATTGGCATCACGAGTAATTGAACTATTTTGGTTAGCCCAAATGATAATACCGTTTTTGCAGATATAACGTTTGCTAATTTGATAGCTGTCATATTTACCAGACAACATTTTTTCTAACATAAATTGGTCTTTATTGGTATCATCAGG
>JAUCGN010000270.1 GCA_030378125.1 Thiotrichales bacterium HSG1
GCATCAGTTGAAGTAGTGAAATATCAATGTCTAAGATCGCTGCTACCAGACCTGTCATAAGAAAAACATTAATTATCGTGCCATTGATGTTGAGAAATGAGCCGGTACCAACTACGAATTGACGTACCTCATCTGGAATAGTTGGACATAACTTTTTAACCATATAAAGATTAAGTGGAGTTGCCAATGCTTCTGATGAAGTTGCCCATAACATGGGGTAGACTTTCAGCCAATAGACTGAAAAATATTCTCTAAGAGAAAAGTCTGGCTGTTTACGTTTAGCTAAAATGATCAATCCAATATGCCAAATACCACAGACTAATCCAGTTAGTAATGCACCAAGAATATAAAGCAAAATCATGCCTAACGAAGAACTTATATTAATCACAAAACCCAAAATTGTCACTGTGTTAACTCTAGCATTTGCAAATTCAGGCCCCATACTTTTTTCCAATATATCTGGCAAAACAGTTACATAAGCACCAATAGCCATCATCAACAATGGTATGATAGGTATGATAAATTTCCCTAAATATTCTATTAAATCAACTCCTTTTACCAAAACATTTGCCATTTTACTAATTCGTAACGAGACAATAACAGTAATTATAGAGGCATAAACTGCATAAAAGTAAGTGCTATGAGTTAACATCCAACCAAGGGATTGGAAGGACTTACTTACTGCTATCATAAATCCATCAGTCACGGAATACAAAGGTAACCCAAATGCAACCGTAGTAAAAATAACTGCATATACACAAGCGATAATTCTAGCCACTACAAACCATTTAATAGTATAATTTGTAAAACTTTTACCACGAGTTTCACTGAGAAATAACTTGATAAGTGTTGGTGTCAAAATTAAATAAATAGCTATTGGAGCAAAGTAGCTATAACCATCTATAAATTCTTCCATCAAATCGCTGATAAAATAAGCAAAATTTGTCGATTGATCTGCCCAAAATATGCCTATTGCAAAAAATAATATGGAAAGCCATGATAAATGTCTCTCTAAAATATTCATAAATTTATCCATAACTGTGTTTGTAATTCAAGTTGTGCATAACTACATATGCTTCTGTTCAGGCACGAATTAATCTTGTTCAAAATTTGTTGATTGGTGAAGGTATTATTTTACAGCAATGATTTCCTAAATTGTTCAGAAAATAGGTAGGCCAAATTAATGATTGGTATAGCTGTATTTTTATATAAAAAACAACATGAAGTAAAAGGTTTCCAGTGTTTTTGTTGAACTGGTAATTCACATTCTTGTTCATCGTCTACATAAATATTTTGAGGCATAGTTGCCAAATGTAAACAAGCATACTGAACTGGTTGAGAAGGATCCTTTTGATAAACAGTAATTCCTACTATTGAATCAGTAGTTTGAGTAAGTTTTTTTCCTTCCATGAGCATAGACATATCAACCACTGGTAAAATTTGACTTTGAAAAATTAAAACTTCATTACAGTAAGGTAAAGTTACCGGAACATTAAATAACTTATGTGATATAAGCACTTGCCACATTTCATGGTGTCCTACCGCAGCTTGTAAACCAGAGCCAAAATTTAATAGCCAAGCTCGACTATTTGTAGCTTCACTGTTTGTAGCTTCTTCAGTCATTTTTAGTCCAAAATTTAGTGAGTTAAAATTGTGAAACAAAGTGGTCTCTAAATATCCATATATATCTTTAGGTGAATATTAACTTTGTTATTTATATTTACTTCTCATCATCCTTATCAACTATTTTTCAGTTTAACCAATTAATAATTTCGAACAAGATTAAACGGATTAATTTTTAATTATTTCAACCCCTGTTTTTTTATTGAATAACTTTGTACAGGTTATTTTTTACAATTCATTGATTTAAATAAAGTTTAATTGTCAGAATCAGGATTTACAAGATTAAAGTATTTTCAGGATAAAATATTTGTAAATCGTTAAGTATAAAAAATCCTGTTAATTCTTAAATCCTAATTCTAACAAAAAAATGTCCTGTGCAAAGATTGAATAATTAACAATTATAACAGTAAAATATTATTAATTCATTTAATTATGTTCAAAACCTATTGGAGAAGGTATTGTTTTAACTTCAATAAAACATTTCGTGGGTAATATTGTCATACAAACTATGTGCATAATCAGCTTCATTTTTACGATATTCTACTGATGCCTTTATTGGCGAAGAACCACTTGCATTTTGTGATATTTGAATTTTACCATTTTGGATTCGATATACACCAGATACCGAAATCCCAAACTCATTTCCCACCAAGCTATAACAAGTGTTAACCCAAGTTGGATTAACCATTTCCACTCCACGCAAAGAAGCAATTATGGCATGAGCACATACTTTCGCTTGTGAATTAGCAGCATAGGCAGATTTTGGCATGACTCCAGCAATACAAGCATCACCTATTACATAAATATCTGTTTGTAAACTTGATTCAAAAGTCCTTTGGTTAACTGGACACCAACCACTTGCATCTGTCAAACCACTATCAATAGCAATTTTTCCAGCCTGTTGAGGTGGAATCACATTGATTACAGTAGCTTTATGGGTATCTTCTGTAGTCTGGATAGTCATTGTTTGAGCGTCAACTGCTGTTAGTTTGCCACCCCTGTCTGGAGGAAACCATTCTAGCAGACTATTATCAGTTCCATAATCATAAAGTTGTTCCCAGCCTTGAGTAAATAAATTCTGTTTAGCAA
>JAUCGN010000271.1 GCA_030378125.1 Thiotrichales bacterium HSG1
GTCAATGCACCAAATGTCACCAGAGGTATAGAACCTTCATAAGTACGTTCTTCTTTAGCAGTTACTAAAGTTCCTAAAAAGATAAAACAACCAACCAAAGCTCCAACCGCAAACAAAATCATTCCTAGATAAAAATGAGGGGCTGCTTGCATAGGTGCATAAGAGGTCATCATAACACTTGAATTACCTTGAAAAATAGCAACATTGGTCATCACCGCACCAATTAGCATTAACAGGAACCCAAGCCAAGCTATGCGTGGAGTAGCTAATCTACATCTAAGTAAAGTTGAAGAAGCAAAATATAAAATTGCTATCTCAAAAAAGATAATCCAAAAAATTAAAGCATTTATACCATGAGCAGTCAGGGCTAAGTAAAAATCTGAAGCACCCAATAGATGTACTGCTGGCCAACGAGTTAAACCAACTAACAAGGCCAGCACCCCTCCAACCAGTAAGGCAACCACACCAACAACTGCATTGACTTTCATCAGACTTTCACCGGCACGATCAAAATATAAGCCAGTATCAGGACAAATTCGATATTGTGACATTTATTTTACTCCTTAACAAAAATTTTGCCGATCATAGTATGGTGAAGTATGCCGCAATATTCATTACAGACAATTGTGAATTCACCAGAAGTATCCGGGGTTATTGTCATAACCATTTCATATTCTGGCACTACTTGTACATTTATATTGATTGGTTGTAAGGAAAAACCATGTTGCCAATCTAAAGATGATAAGTGTAAACGGTAGGTCTCACCTTTCTTCAGTTCTAACATTGGATACCAACTCCAAAGTCTACCCAACATATATACATCGCTACCAGCAGGTGGTGCCACAACTGGAACATCCACACCACCTACTTTCTCAGTACGTATTGTATGTTCTGCGGCCATAGCTTTAACTTTAGCTTCATATTTGACTGGAGTTGTCTTATAGGCTTCATTGGAAAGATTTTGTTTGCCATAGATATGCCAAACCGGCATCATTAAGAACATTATTATACACCAAATTAGAGCCAGAAGAACCCATATAATTTCTTCTTTTCCAACTGGAGTTTTCCACCAGATACGTTCTGATGGTGGTAATATAGCACTCATTATCTAATTCTCCGTTTTTATGGGGCAATAGGGATTGATACAATTTCCATCACACCCCACAAAATGTAAAAAACTGTGGGCATGGTTATTCCCAAGAACAGAAGCAAAAAATGATTATCTAATAGTCTCTGCATAGCCGGGACTCGTTCTTCATTTTCTTCACTCATTTTAAAGATACCTCTCTACTAACAATTTTAAAGTTATAGACATATATCCATATGTTAAACTAAACACGATAGGAACCTTTTGCAATTTCAAAATGTAACTCAATATATGTTTTAACGATGCAAACTTTGAAGTTGAATTATTCTAAAAAAGAGTAGGAAACTCCGTGTAAAGAATTAGTTTATTCGACTCAAGCTATACAAAGTAAATACTAACTGCAATTTAATATCAAGAATGTTTAATTTGCATTAGAATATGTCACTTTTGGAATTTAGAAATGCTATATAGCAATCACGAATATGAATAATTGTTTAAGGCATCAAGTATCACTTAACTATTCTATGAATACATTGATACAAATCAACTTTTACTAACAAGAATACTCTTAGACATAAATGAATATAAATTATACAGAAAAAACTATTGCCATTTGGTTACTGATTTGTTGTGCCACCATATTTGCTATGGTAATACTTGGTGGGGTGACGAGATTAACTGGTTCCGGGTTGTCCATGGTAGTGTGGAAACCGATAATGGGAATTTTACCACCGCTTAGTCAAGCTGAATGGGAATTGGCTTTCCAACAATATCAACAGTTTCCTGAATATCAGATAAAAAACTTCCATATGAATTTAGCAGAGTTTAAAACGATTTTTTGGTTTGAATATGCTCATAGGTTACTCGGTCGTGGAATTGGGCTAATTTTTATGCTTCCAATGCTATTTTTTATGTTCAAAGGTATGGTTACTAAAACTTTGGCTCCCAAATTAGTGATAATGTTTGTTTTAGGTGGATTACAAGGTTTGTTAGGTTGGTATATGGTGAAAAGTGGACTAGTTGATGATCCACATGTTAGTCAATATCGTTTGACCGCTCATTTTGGGTTAGCTGTGATCATTTATGGTTACATGTTTTGGGTGGCTATTGGGTTATTATCCTCTGGCCAAAAAAAATATAGATTAATAAATTTTTCTACAATAACAACTGTTTTAATATTTGTCACTATGTTATCTGGTGGTTTTGTAGCTGGATTGAAAGCTGGTTGGTTTTTTAATACTTTTCCACTCATGAATGGTCAATGGATTCCTGATGGAATTTTGAACCAAGAACCAATTTGGCGCAATTTCTTTGAAAATATAATAACAGTGCAGTTTGACCATAGATTACTTGCCACGTTAGTTTTCATAGTGACTTTTGCATTGTGGTTCGTAGCACAAAAAACCAAATTTCCAACTCGAATTCAATGGGGAATTCATATTTTTTTAATTGTGATGCTTATTCAAATAACTCTTGGTATTTCAACACTTTTACTTCATGTTCCAGTATTTTTAGCTGCTGCTCATCAAGGTGGGGCATTGGTATTATTCACCGTAGCATTATTTGTTACTCATGAGCTTTGTATAAGACAAAAAATATAACATAT
>JAUCGN010000029.1 GCA_030378125.1 Thiotrichales bacterium HSG1
GGACATGGCTGTATCTATTCTAATATTAATTACATTATCGCAGGTTTGCTAATAGAAAAAATCTCTGGACTGCCGGTAGAAGAGGTGATATATCAGCAAATATTAAAACCATTAAAATTATGCAATACTGAATTTATTAAAGACATTAAAGATATTCCTGCTTCTTGTACTCACGGATTTATGGATTATGAAGGGAATGGTAATTTTGAAGATGTAACCTATATAGATCAATCTGTTATGTGGGCAGCTGGAGCAATGATGTCTAATGTAGATGACCTAATAATTGCTAATAAAGCCCAACTTGAAGGAAGGTTTATTGGACATAAATTACTCAAGGAAAGATTAAAAACAATTCCAATATCAAAACCAATTGCACCTTGGTGGGGAACTATGCAAGTAGGACTTGGCATTCAGAGAATATCTCAAGATTATTTAGGTCACTACGGTGCATTTAATGGTTATGAATGTTGTACCTTTTACAATTTTCAAAAAGATATTTCTATTGCAACCAATATTAATTTTTCTTCTCTTTGGGGACAACGGGTTTATACGCCAAGTATTTTCAAGGCAATTCTCCAAATTTTAGAAGGGACATGGACAGGTAATGTTCGTATTTTTAGTCGTGATAGTAAAAATAAATTTTCATATTTTGATAAGAAATTTTGGTAGTCCTGCACAAAATAGTGCCTTCTCTAAAAAAGCGTTAAATATCAAGTAATTAATAGATTTATTACTATACATTGCAGGACTACCATTTTTGGGTAGTCCTAAACAAAGTGATGAGTTTCGCATAAATTTCATGATGTCCACGGAACGTCCATATTCCGTGAACTAATCAATTTTTCAGCTAAACCTGTTATAATTTGCCCCGACACGTCCGGTCTCATCGGGCGACTCCGCACTGAAGCAACTCCGTCCCACCGTCTCCTCCATGACTTAACACTGAGCTTGTTCAAAATTTCAAGAAATGCCGCTCCGCTTAACTATTTCTTCAAATTTAAGAACTCTCACCTAGTCGCCTACTACTCGACTTCGGCTTCCCCTCTCCATGTCTCGCAGCGAATTTGATAACGATATTTTATTACCCAATACTTCGGACAGTTTTTATAACATATTGTTATTAAAGTAATTTTTTATTTCAAAGAAAAATAATAAAACATTTAAATTTCAATAAGTTATAGTTTTAACTAAGTTCAGTTTTCAAAAACTGTCCGAACTATTGATTACCCACACAAAATGATATTCTATATTGTAAACTGTATGACTACCATATCTATATTTCATCCATAATTTCTGTATAATTCAGAACAGTTTATCATACAGATAGGTAATAAATTTGCCCGTCTAAAAGATGGGAGGTTTAACCTTAATTCTTGGAAAATAATCAATAAAAATCAATATTACAAGACAAGCACTCTAATATCAGTATAATTGACAGCCGATAAATATTTGTATAATCATGTACTGGACTTAGACAGGTTAAAAGGTTTATAATTTCTATTAAAACCGATTTAAACGCATTATTCATAAACATTATAGAGATTTTTAATATGGGAAAAAATGTTGTAGTGGTTGGAACACAATTTGGTGATGAAGGTAAGGGTAAAATAGTTGATTTATTGACTGAACGTGCTACTGCTGTCACCCGCTTTCAAGGTGGTCATAATGCTGGACACACCCTTGTTATTGATGGCCAACAAACTATTTTGCATCTGATTCCGTCTGGTATTTTGCGTGGTAAGGTGCAATGTTTAATCGGTAATGGAGTTGTGCTGTCTCCCAGTGCCGTATTAGAAGAAATTGAAACCCTTGAAAAAAAAGGAATTCCGGTACGAGAACGTCTGAAAATAAGTGATGCCTGTCCATTATTGCTACCATATCACGTTGCGTTGGATAATGCTCGTGAGATAGCTCGTGGTAAGAATAAGATTGGCACTACTGGACGTGGAATTGGACCAGCTTATGAAGACAAAGTTGCTAGACGTGGACTCAGAGTCAATGATTTAATCGATAAAGACCAGTTCACCATTAAATTACGGGAAATTATAGATTACCATAATTTTGCCCTACAGAATTATTTCAAAGCTGAACCAGTTGATTTTCAAACCATACTGGATGAAACTTTAGCTATTGGTGAAACTTTATTGCCAATGGTAACGGATGTGCCAGAACTGTTGGCTCAACTGCAATCTAAAGGCAATAATATATTATTTGAAGGAGCGCAAGGCACTTGGTTAGATATTGATCAAGGAACTTATCCATTTGTTACTTCTTCTAATACAACTGCCGGTGGCGCTGCAACTGGTAGTGGTGTTGGACCTCGTAATTTAGATTATATTTTAGGTATTACCAAAGCCTATATGACTAGAGTCGGTTCTGGACCTTTTCCTTCAGAACTATTTGATAGTGTTGGTGAATATCTGTCTCAACAAGGACATGAATATGGGGCAACAACTGGTCGAGCTAGACGTTGTGGTTGGTTAGACATGGTTGCTTTAAAACGTTCCAATGTAGTTAATAGCATCACTGGTTTATGTATAACTAAGTTAGATGTAATGGATGGTTTAGAGACTGTCAAAATTTGTATTGGCTATGATTATGATGGCAAACAGTTACAAACCCCGCCTACTGGAGCGGAGGCTTTTGCACGTTGCAAACCAATTTATTTTGAAATGCCGGGTTGGGAACAATCCACTGCCGGAATCCGCAACTATGGAGATTTGCCGACCAATACTCGTAATTATTTGGAAAAAATTGAAGAGCTATCAGAAATTCCAATTGACATGATTTCCACTGGTGCAGAACGTGATCACACAATTATCAAGCAGCACCCTTTCGGACCAGCACCAAAAGTTGTTAGGATACGGCCAATTAATTCATGAGCCAACTCACTCATTTTAACCAAGCTGGTGAAGCACATATGGTAGATGTGGGGTTAAAAGCTAATACCGAACGTGTTGCCATTGCTGATGGCTTCATCAGTATGCAGGTTGAAACCTTGAATTTAATCGTGGCTGGTAATCATAAAAAAGGTGATGTACTGGGAATTGCTAGAATTGCTGGAATAATGGCAGCTAAAAAAACCAGTGAGTTGATACCTCTTTGTCATCCCCTGATGTTAACTAATGTTAGTGTAGATTTGCAACCAGAATTAGAAAAAAATCAGGTATATTGTCAAGCAACAGTGAAAACTACTGGTCAAACCGGGGTAGAAATGGAGGCTCTTAATGCAGTGCAGGTGGCTTTATTAACCGTTTATGATATGTGCAAAGCAGTAGATCGTGGCATGACGATAGAACAAGTTAGATTGCAAAAAAAAGCTGGTGGTAAGTCAGGTATTTGGGAAAGAGGTGACTAACACCTAGAATATCGGAGTCGAGTAGCCCTCGGGAACTCTCCCAAAGGCTCTCACAGAACTAATTGTACATGAAACTTTCGCTTCATCCATTTATCTTATGTTCCTTATACGGTAGTGGGCTTGGACTATTTTGAAATTTACAAATATGTTTAAGTATATTATACAAAATTACAAAGACTTGTAAGCAATTTATATTTAACAAGTTTTAGCTTTTTCTTAATAGTCGATACCCAGTACCAATAATTATCCTGAAAAAAGTTAAATTATGTATTGTGTATAGTTTAATAATCATCTATCCAAGCCCTAATAGCTCTATATATCAAATCAAGTTCTTGTTCTTCTACAATTGTATCTGGTGGCATATACGGAGTTTCTACCAAAATTTTCCCGGTTTTATTCCAATCAAAACCTTGTGGGTCATTTTTAGTTAACCAAGCTAACCATTTTTCTCCACTTAAACCTGCACAAGCTTCCCTACCATACTTTTGTACTGCAATTCTACGTAATAAAACTGACAAAAAGGTTAATTGTTCTTTAGCGGGTGAATTTAAAGGCCTTAATTGTAACCATTCTTGTCTTGCCATTTGTTGCCAATTTCGATTTTTTTGTTTTCGCTTGATTCGATAGATAAATATAATTGTCAATAAGATAATTAAGCCAATCAGTAACCACCAACCAGGTGCTAATGGCCACCATGAAATCATATCCAATCCTCTAATATCATGTAAATTCATATGTTATCCATTTTGGAGTTTAAATTTATCTTAACAAGATGCCTGACTGCTGGTAACATTGGTACTTGCAAAATAGCACTTTCTACATCAACCGGTAATTGTTTCATAGCAGCTATTTCAGCTTTTGGATACACACCTTTCATAACCAGCAAACAACCATTTTTATCTACAAATTTGGCAGTCTGAGTATAAAAGTCATAAATACTGGTATATGCTCTTGAAATTACAGTATTAAATTTTTCTTCAGATGGTAAATTTTCAATTCTGGTGCATACAGCTACCGCATTTTCTATTTTCAATTCTATAATGACTTGTTTTACAAACCGAATTTTCTTAGCATTGCTATCTAACAATTTGATTTGCCAATCAGGTCGTGCAATTGCCAAAAGCAATCCGGGTAAACCAGCACCAGTACCAACATCTAAAATTTTTGTACCACAAATATACGGCAATACGGCTAAACTATCAAATACATGTTTGGGTAACATTTGTTCAATATTACGCACCGCTGTCAGATTATAAACCTTATTCCACTGTTCCAATAATTTTAAATAATTCAGAATTTGTTCATTAGCTGATAAATCAAGGTTTAAAGATTGCAGACCTATGTTTAAATTATCTATTAATTGCATATTTTTGTATTTTTAAAACTTACATATTGACGATACTTTCGCCAATCTCAAAATTTGTTGTTTCAGGAATAAGGTACGATTTCCAGAAACCCAAGTAATATTAGGAGTTTCGGGAAATCTGCTTCGCTCCATTCCCGAAACAACTATCTATTTGGCGAAGGTATTAATTGACGATAGTTAAAAAATATTATTCTCAATAAATTCAATAGCTATCATTATATCTACCTTACCATTTTAATTTCTATGAAAATTATTGCAATACAAACATTTTTTGTAAATGCATAAATCCTAAATTATGTTAGACTCATAAACCTCTTAATATATATTAATCTGATGAAAATTCACAAAATAATATTCTTAATAATTTTTTTAACAAGTTGTAGTAAACAAATATACCAACAGCAATTATATGTTTTTGGTACTCTGGTAGAAATTAAAATTTGGGGAGTTAACGAACAAGTTGCCAATAATGTGATTAATATAATTGCCAAAGATTTTCAAACTATGCATTATAACTGGCATCCTTGGCAAAAAGGTCCATTAACCGATTTAAATAATGCCATTGCCAATGGTCAAACTTGGATGGTTAAAGACTCCAGTTTATTACCTATGTTAAAACAAGCTCAACAACTTTACAATCAAAGTGATGGTTTATTTAATCCAGCCATTGGTAAATTAATATCTTTATGGGGGTTTCATAATGATGATTTATCAAAAAATTTTACTGTGCCATCAGCAAAAAAAATTAACAAATTACTTTCTCCCAACATGAATGACATTAAAGTGAATGGTAGAGTGATATCCTCCCAAAACTCTCTTGTACAATTAGATTTTGGAGCCTTTGCAAAGGGATATGCAGTTGACTTAGCAATTAAAAAACTCCAACAATTAGGGATAAATAATGCTATAGTCAACGCTGGTGGTAATCTTAAAGCGATAGGTAAAAAAGGTCGACAATCTTGGGTAATTGGAGTAAGACATCCTAGTGGTAAAGGAGTTTTAGCTGCAATAACAGTACATGGAGAAGAAAGTATTATTACTTCAGGTGATTATGAAAGATTTCATGAATCAGAGGGTAAACGTTATTCTCATATCATTGATCCACGCAATGGCAGACCGACTCAAGAACTAACTTCAGTTACAGTAATTCACAAAAGTGGTGCAGTTGCCGATGCCGCCGCAACAGCAATAATGATTGCAGGTTTAGAAAGTTGGCATGAAATTGCTAAACAGATGATGGTTAAGTTTGTAATGTTGATAGATAAAAATGAAACAATTTACCTTAATCCAGCCATGCAAGAACGAGTACGATTTCAAGCTATGCCCAGTATTGTGGTAACCGAAACTCTATAAATGATTGAAGCTAAGGTATATTTTGTTGATAATCACTTAAAATTTGGATAAGAACAAAATAAATGTATCACAAACTTTTACAAAGACAAATTAAGAAATTTCTTAGAAAAGAACCAGAAGTCTCACCAGCAATAGAAAAACTATTTGAATCTATTAGTGATTCTTATGAACATTATGATAAGGATAGAGCTTTATTAGAACATTCTTTAGAATTAAGTTCCAAAGAGTTATACATCGCTAATAAAAATACTAAAAATGCTTTACAACAGACCAAGGTTCAACTAGTACAATCGGAAAAAATGGCCGTATTGGGTCAGTTAATTGCTGGAATAGCCCATGAAATAAATACACCAGCAGGTGCTATTAAAAGTGCTATTGGTGAAGTGGAAGAAGATTATTTGAAAGTTTTAGAACAGGTTATTGATTTGTTAGAAACTTTAACCCCAGAAGTTCGCAAATTATACATAAAAGCTACTAAGACAGTTTTTACTGCCGATAAAGACATTTCAACTAGAGAACGTCGTAAAATTGCTCGTAAGATAACCAGAGTATTAGACGAACATGATATTGAAGATGCGGACGATGTTGGAAATAATTTGGCCTTGATTGGTATAACAGATATTGATGAATTGCTTCCTTTATTGAAAACAACAAATATTAATGAAATTCAACAATCTTTGCGTCAATTTGGAACTAGCCAAATTCATGTTAGAGATATAAAAATAGCCATAGATCGAATTGCTAAAATAGTTAAAGCCTTAAAACATTATTCGCATATAGATGATAGTAATTTAATGTTCACTAGTTTGCAAGAAGACTTAGATAACACTTTGATCATTTTACATAACCAAATAAAACATGGTATTATAGTCCATAAAGAATATGATGATGTTCCGCCATTTCGATGTTATGCTGATCTACTAAATCAGGTTTGGACCAATTTAATTTATAATTCCGTACAAGCTATGAATGCTCAAGGGGAAATTTATGTGCGGTTAAAAAAGGTAAACGATGAAGTAATAGTAGAAATAGAGGATAATGGGCCGGGCATTCCAGAAGATGTATTACCCAGAATTTTTGATTCTAATTTTACTACCAAATCAAAAGGTGAAGGTACCGGACTTGGATTAAGTATTTGTCAAGAATTAGTCCAAAAACATCAAGGAGAAATAACAATCGAATCGCAACCGGGTAGAACCTGTTTTAAAGTTATTTTACCTTTTGAACCTAAGTATCTTGATGCAATTAGTTAATTAAGGATTAAAAAGATGAAAAAACCAGTAATTATTTGTGTTGATGATGAGCAAATGATTCTTAATTCATTAAACACTCAATTGAGAAATAAATTTGGCAAACAATTTGTCTATGAATTTGCTGAAGGTGGAGAAGAGGCTTTAGAACTCATTGATGAACTAGTGGAAGATGGTTATGAAGTAGTGATGCTTATTTCTGACCAAATTATGCCGGGTATGACCGGTGATCAATTGTTGGTGAATGTACATGAAAAATATCCCAGACCAATCAAGGTGTTATTAACCGGTCAAGCATCCTTAAATTCGGCAGTTAATGCAATAAACAATGCTAATCTTTATCGATATTTACACAAACCTTGGGATAGGGAAGACTTTTTACTAACAGTTGAAAAAGGGATTCAACAGTATAATTTGTTAAGCAATTTAGAAAAAAAAGTTAGTACTTTCGGTAAATTTGTTCCCAAACAGTTTTTGGAGCATTTGTCCATTGAAAATTATGAAGATATTTGTGATAGTGAGGCCAAACAGGTTCATCTATCGATTTTATTTGCAGATATTCGTAAATTTACTGCTTTGTCAGAAACGATGACTCCCAAACAAGTGTTTGCTTTACTTAATGAATATTTTTGCTGTATGGATAATGAAATAGAGCAAAATCATGGTTTTATTGATAAATTTATGGGTGATGGAATAATGGCACTGTTTGGTCGTTCAACTACTGACTCGGTCAAAGCTGCAATAGATATGCAACAAAAACTGCGTACATGCAGGAAGGACGTTGTTCAACCAATTGATATGGGAATTGGAATTAATACTGGAGAATTGTTATTGGGTACAGTTGGTTCCGGCAAACGAATTGATAGTACTGTTGTTGGTGATGCAGTGAACATTGCTTCTCGGATGGAAAACCTAACTAAATATTATGATGCTGATATTATAATTTCTGAATCAAGTTATCAAACATTGGATGATCCCCATGAATTTGAGATTCGAGAACTAGATTTTGTACGAGTTTATGGTAAGGTTCAACCAATTAAAATTTATGAAATTATTCACGATAGAAATGATCAACACGAACAACTTTTGCCTATTTTTTCAGAAATGTTAAATTTATATCGGCAACAAGAGTGGGGTAAGGCAATTGATAATTTGGATAAATGTCTTAAAATTTGTCCGGATGATACTGTAAGTCATTTATATATGGCACGTTGCCAAGAATTTAAATTAACTCCACCACTAAGCTCCTGGGATGGTAGCTTTAATGTTGATAAATGTGAATGATATTTTTAACGAGAATTAACTATGACTACTCAAATTGACCAATACGCAGTTTTAGGAAACCCAATTTCTCACAGCAAATCCCCTCTTATCCACTCTATATTTGCCAAACAAACCAAACAAGTATTAAATTATAGTGCTATTTTGGTTGGAACTCAAAAAGGTGAATTTTTATCAGCAGTACAAAAATTTAGACAAAATGGTGGTAAAGGATTGAACATCACAGTTCCATTCAAACAGGTTGCTTGGGAATCAGTTAATAAACGTAGTGAACGAGCAGAATTAGCCGGTTCCGTCAATACTATATGGTTTGATCAACAAGGTGTTTATCATGGTGAAAATACTGACGGAATTGGCTTAATACGCGACTTAACTAAAAATCATAATTGTCAAATCGAAGGTAAAAAAGTTTTAGTTCTTGGAGCTGGTGGAGCAGTGCGTGGCATCTTAGAACCACTCTTGAAAATCCATCCGGCTAAATGTGTGATTGCTAACCGTACATTATCAAAAGCAAAACAACTAGCTGAATTATTTGCTTATTTAGGTAATATTGAGGCTTCTTCTTACGATGCTTTAATTGACCAATCCTACGACCTGATAATCAATGGTACATCAACTAGCTTACAAGGCAAAATACCACCTTTAGTTGATGGTTTAATTACTAAAAATAGTTGGTGCTATGACATGATGTATGCAAATACAGCTACTCCATTTATGCAATACGCCCAAAATCAAGGTGCAGTTAATGTATTAGATGGTTTGGGAATGTTGGTAGAACAGGCTGCGGAGTCCTTTTACATTTGGCGTAAAATTAGACCTGACACGGTTTCGATTATCCAACATGTTAGAGAAATAAGTAAAAAAACTGATTAACCACCACCAATTGCATGAATAATTTCTACTTTATCACCATGTGCTAAGATACATTGTTCAAATTGACTTTTAGGAACTATTTCTTGATTAATTTCTACTGCTAATCTTTTATTTTCTAAAGCTAAATCTTTTATTAAGGCCATAACTGTAAAGCCATTAGTAATCTGTTTAGATTTACCATTTAACAAAATTTCTGACATATTATTTTTCTGATTGACAAGTGATTTAAAATTAAGTTAGAATTTACCTCAAGTGCGGGTGTAGTTCAATGGTAGAACCTCAGCTTCCCATGCTGATAGTGTGGGTTCGATTCCCATCACCCGCTTTTAACCGTATGAACTATTAACCTTTTCGATTAGCAAAATCATTCATAAAATCAACTAATGCCTGCACCCCTTCTTCTGGCATAGCATTATAAATACTAGCTCGCATCCCTCCCACTGAACGATGACCAGCTAATGTTACCAGTCCAACCTTTTTAGCCTCTTCCAGAAAAGTTTTATTTAAATCAGGATTCGCCAAGGTAAACGGTACGTTCATTTTAGAACGGTATTTACGCACCACTGGATTATCATAAAAATCACTATCATCAATAGCAGAATACAGCAGATTGGCTTTACGTTTATTACGTTCAGTCATTGCCTCTATTCCACCAATTCCTTTGAGCCATTTAAATACTAGACCTGCCAAATACCATGCATAAGTAGGTGGAGTGTTATACATAGAATCAGCTTTTGCATGAGCTTGATAAGTTGTCATAGTTGGAACTTTTGGTGCAGATGTAGCAATCAAGTCTTCTCGGACAATAACTATAGTCACCCCAGCCGGTCCAATGTTTTTTTGGGCTCCAGCATAGATCAATCCAAACTTAGATATATCAAATGGTTGGGATAAGATTATTGAAGACATGTCGGCGATTAACGGTTTATTACCAACATTGGGAATACCATGAAATTTTAAACCATTAATAGTTTCATTTGGAGTGTAATGAACATAAGCGGCGTTTGGATCAAGTTGCCATTCATCAGCTTTAGCAATGGTGGTAAAATTATTATTTTCAGAATTAGAAACGATATTTACTTGGCAAAATTTACTAGCTTCTGCAATTGCTTTCTTTGACCAAATACCAGTATTGAAATAGTCAGCTTGCTGTTTGTCTCCCAACAAATTAACCGGCACCATACCAAATTGACTACTGGCCCCACCTTGTAAAAATAAAACTTTATAATTATTTGGAATGTTTAATAATTCTCGCAAATCAGTCTGGGCTTGTTCTGCGATTGACATAAATTCCTTACCACGATGACTCATTTCCATCACCGATACACCAGTGCCTTGCCAATCAAGTATTTCTGCTTGAGCTTGTTCCAATACGGTGGTTGGTAACATTGCTGGACCAGCACTAAAGTTAAAAACTCGTGACATAAATTATCCTTTTTCTAATTCTAAATTAAGAATTTTTTTGTTTATAATCTAAATACTCTTTGTGTAATGATTCACTCCAGTCTTTGCTGGTAACATCCCAATCTCTAGCCCAGTAAATGAAAACAGTATCAACTAAAGCGATTAAAACTTTAAAGACGTATTTTGTGAAACCTAAATAAATTGCGTGTCCAATGCCAACTATTGGTCCCCATACAATTGTAGTATATAACAAAGTATCAAGAGCTTGGGAAGTTATGGTTGAACCGTTGTTTCTTAACCAAAGATGACGACCTTGAGTTTTTTCCTTAATATAATGAAATACCCAAACATCAAAACTTTGAGTGATTAGATAGGCAAGCAGGGAACCAAAAACAAAGAGAGGAGTGAAATCAAATATAGTTGCAATCGCATCATGAACGACTACAGCATTTTTTGTTTCTGAGGGTAAGAACATTAAGCTGGCATAGATCATTGCCACCATAATAATACTAGCAGCAAATCCTAACAGTACAGCACGTTGTCCTTCTTTTCGTCCATATTTTTCACTTAATAAGTCGGTAGCAAAGTAAATACCTGAATATAAAATAACCCCCAAACTGGTTTCCATACCAAATACAACGGTAAGTTTTGGACCTTGAAAATTACTCAACATAATGTTAAGTATCACCACAGAATACAATCCCATTTTTCCAAATAGTCTGTATAATAACAATGTGATAGATAAGTCAACAGAGACAATTAATAACCACAATAAATCTTGATGTGTTGCGAAAAAATTCTCAATAGATAGTGGCAACATATTTTTTAGTCCATCTACTAATGCTGGGTGTACGTAAGTCTACCAAACCGTATATAATAAATTTAAAGGTGATCGACAGAAATATATCAAAAATAATTGACAATATAGTAAGTAGGCTTATTTTGGCCATGTAATTATATCTCATACATCTAAGCAAAATAGTGTCCAACTATTCAAAATTAATCGTTTTCGCTAACCGTAATTATACAATAAAACTGTTGAAGACACAAATTATGTTCAATAACTCGTGGACGGTTAATATATTAAGGTATAGTCCAAACACAAGCTACAGCAATCATTTTCCATATTACCTTATGGCGTTTCAATGAAAAATAAAATTATAGATTTACTACTAAGCATGTTCATTAACATACTTATCTTAAATCGGTTATCTCCTAAAAAGTAATTTTTAAAAATAAATAGGTTGCATATTTGTATACTCAAAAGTTGATTATTGCAAAGCTATAATTCTTCAGATAAATATATTATCTAAAAACTTGATGAGCTTTGTAAACCTGTTAGTTATAAAAACTTTCATTTTTCTAAAAAAATTGTGAGTATATTCAAAAATCTTGATAGTTCAGTATAACACTACCATTTATCACAGTAACAACGTGTTTTGGTACTAAACAAATATTATATTAGTTTTTGTGATATGATCCCTCTTATTTCTTATTTTTAGATATTAATTATGACATCTGACTTATCTGCTTGTTACATTTTATTAAAACGTGATTTAACTTTGGCTTATCGGCATCAATCTGAACTAGCCAATCCATTATTATTTTTTGTAATTGTGATAAGTCTGTTTCCATTAGGAATTTCTTCAGAATCAAAAATTTTACAAGGAATTGCACCGGGTATAATTTGGGTTGCAGCTTTGTTGGCCGCTATGCTGTCTCTTGATAATTTATTTCGTTCTGATTTTGAAGATGGTAGTTTAGAACAAATTGCTCTATCTTCACACTCTTTGTCATTACTAGTATTGGCTAAGGTGTTAGCTCATTGGTTGGTAGCCGGTTTACCGTTAATTATATTAGCTCCATTTTTAGGAGTTTTATTATTTTTGCCAGAAAATGCTACCCTCACATTAATTGCTACATTAGCTTTAGGAACTCCAATTTTAAGTCTAATCGGGGCAATTGGAGTAGCATTGACGGTTGGGCTACGACGTGGTGGAGTATTATTATCTTTATTAGTATTACCTTTATACATTCCAGTATTGATTTTTGCAGCTGGTGCAGTTAATGAAGCGGCTCGTGGATTTCCAGTAGCTGGACAACTTTACTTTTTAGGAGCATTGTTATCATTATCTTTAACTCTTTCACCTTTTGCCATCGCAGCCGCACTAAGAATTAGTTTAAGTTAAAACAGAAATGTATCCAAACGTCATCATAAAATCTGAGTAATTAATAAACATAATTCCTAAATAGGATTAATTAAATTCAGTTAGTTACAAATGCGAATTAAGGGTTAAATCATAATAAATACATAGAGCTTGAATATAAAGTAAAATAATATTATTATTAAACATAAATCTTTAAATAAGCAATCATAGGATAAAAATTATGGACTGGCAAATTCGTTTAATAGTAACTTTTTTATTTGTAAATCAAGCTTTTGAAGATGAATTGTAATTTTATTGTCAAAGAATGGGTAATGGTGTTTCTCCCCAATTCACTGATGAAGAAGTAGTTGTTAATGCGAATTAAGGGTTGAAAAATTATCTTAAAAATCAAATTATTAAAATAATGTATTTTTTCTATTTTAAAAAATCAATTTTTTAACTTATTGTTTTTAGAAGATTCACAAATTTTAACCCTTAA
>JAUCGN010000272.1 GCA_030378125.1 Thiotrichales bacterium HSG1
CTCACTATTTGTTGGTGGCACAGTTTTCCAAAAACAAGAATAGACTATCTTGAATTTTGATATAACGCTTCTTTAGATAAACGTCATCTTCATGCATGGGCTGAATTATACAAACATTTGCTAAGGAGGTGTTTCAAATCACACCAATATTGTTAGAGAGTGTTTTCTTTTAACTTCGTTCATCACTTTGTGTATGACAAATATTCGTAATTTGCTTGAGGATAGTTTTTTTATTAGCTTTTTGACATTTTCAAGGAAGAATATTTGAATTTATGGACTATTTAAAATTAGTTTAAAAAGTACACGGCATTGCAACACCTTCGCCCCAAATACTTATAATAATTGCGGTTAATATGTAATATTGAAAGTTTAAGACAATTTACTCATACACTACTTGAAATGAAATTATGTAGGAAACCCACCAAACCTTCAAAAAGGTGGATTTCATTATATCCACCCTACAATTTGTTACTTGGGACTTGTGTATAACGATGAACTGATCGCTTTGGTAGTTATTCACTCACAACCGCATAGGCATGACAATAAACTTAGTGTCTTCATTATCTTCTTCCGTAATCAGACATGAACTATTACCATCAGAAAGAGCAATCTGTACCATACTAGTTGATACCACGTTGATTGCGTCTAATAAATAAGTTCCATTGAAACCTATCTCTAATTCTTCGCCACTATACTCAACTTCTATAATTTCTTCAGCTTCTTCTTGATAAGAATTTTTTGCACTGATATTCAATTGGTTATTACTTAAAGCTAATCTTACCCCTTTATATTTCTCGTTAGACAATATTGAAGCTCTAGTTAGAGCCTGCTTAACTGTATTAGCTTCAGCAACAATTATTTTATCTGGATTAGCCGGAACTACGGTTTGCCAATCTGGAAAATCGCCATCAATTAATTTTGAGCTAATCTCCAACGAATCATTCAATTTGAACATTATGTGATTGTCATCAAAAGAAATATTTATTTCATCATCACAATCGGTAAGTAATTTAGATAATTCCAATACGGCCTTACGAGGAATGATAACTTTAGCATTTGTTTCACCGGGAAAATCTAGCTGTGCAACTGCCATTCTATGCCCATCAGTTCCAACTAAAAAGATTTTACCATCCACAACTTCTAATAAAACACCGTTTAAATAATAACGTACATCATTAACTGCAATACAAAATGAGGTTTTGTAAAATAAATTTTTAAGTTTACTTTGGGATATAGCAAAACTGGTTTTCTCATTTAGCTGAGGACGATCAGGGAAGTCTATGGCTGGTAAAGTTTGTAATTTAAATTTACTTTTACCAGTTTTGAGGGTTGCCTGCGTATCCTCCACGGTTACCTGAATAGTAGCACTATCCGACAATGATTTACAAATATCAAAAAATTTACGAGCTGGTAATGTTATTTCACCCTCACTATCAATGTTAATAGCTGATTCTAATGGTAAATTACAAGCAACTTCTACTTCTGCATCAGTGGCAGTAAGATACAGAACATCATCTTTAACTCGAATTAATGTATTGGCTAAAATTGGTAAGGTTTGACGTTGTTCAACTACCCCAATAATCATTTTTAATGTTGGTAATAGCTCTTTTCTAGTAATTTCAAAGTACATAATTTCATAAAAGTTGATATTGAATGGTATAATGCTGCACGATATAATAACATATATAATTTGATTAAGGTAATTTAAATTAGGTAACGGCATCTATCTTAAATTGAATCGTTAGTTGGGTTGACAAAAACCGGTGGTAGTGGTAGTGGTAAAATTCCGGAGTTTTTGAAGACATTTTATGCAGGATTACCCTTAAAACTTGGTATTTTTTGATGGGAAAAATTTTAGTGAAATATTTAATCAGAACTATTAATTGGATATTTGTAATTGGATTGTTATTTTTAGGAGCATTTTTATCCAGAACATTATTGCTTGCCGGCATATCTTTAATGATTGGAGCAGTTTTTATCTCACCGTACATGCAAGATTTCTTGTACAAGTTTTTTAAAGTAAGTTACCTGATAAGTGTAAAATTTATAGTAGTTTTAATAGCTATTTTGGCCGCAATTTTTTCCTTACAATATGAAACAGCAGAAGATTTATTTACCGCTAAGTTCGTGTTATATCAATTTTATACTGGTGAAGACAGCGATAAACTAAAAAGAATGGTTGATAATGAACTAAAAAATAGAAAAAAACAAGAATATCTTGTTGTGCGTGAAGACATTCGTACAGAATTAAAATATTTATATAATGATGGTCAGTATTATGAAGTTATCATACAAAGCGTTCCATACATAAACTTTGATGCAAATGTTATGAAATTATATGAGGATGCAAAAGAAAAATTTTACCAAGAGCGTTTAAAAACAGTTCTTGTTGAAGTTCCAAAATTAGTTAAGGAAGAAAAATACCTAGAAGCACATTATTTGGCCAAACCATTTGATGTAAAAGAGCTACAGGAAATTATGGTAAAAACTAAAGAACAAACTGACAAAAATTTTGACAAATTAAAACTATGGTATAAAAAAGGTAAGTATGACAAAGTTATTAAAACTGGTGAAAAACAAACTCCATTTGATTGTAGAATAAAAAACCTAATTAAAGAATCTAAAACAGCTCAAGAAGGTAGGGATAAGAATAAAAAAGTTGAACTAGAAATAAATAAGGTATCTCATTT
>JAUCGN010000273.1 GCA_030378125.1 Thiotrichales bacterium HSG1
AATATTGTTTAATTTTATACTAACACTACTTTGTTCAGGACTACCGGGAGATACTATATACTTTGAATGGGTAAAACTTGGACTTTTTGAAATAGTTATTTCGCTCATTATCAATAACTATTTACTTAAAATAAAAGTAAAAATCTAAGCAGTTTACAGTATAACTTGGTCTTGCTCCCTACCTCATCGGCGGCTCAAAAATGGTGTTAGGTCACAATAAATACCACCTCACAATTAAAATGAATGATAATTTCAAAAATTTAGCAAAACTACCAATAAAACACGAATGGTCATTTTCTGATAAAACCATTAAGCATACTGCATATATTACGCATGGCATTTACACCTATCCAGCTAAATTTATCCCTCAATTAGCCACTAAAATTATTCAAGAACACAGTGAAAAAAACGACATAATAATTGACCCATTTATGGGCAGTGGAACTACTATAGTTGAAGCTATGGTGAATAATAGAATTGGTATTGGTACTGATGTCAATGAGATAGCAGTATTGCTTGCCAAAGTGAAATCAACGCCGATAGATAATAACCTGTTAGTTAACGAATATTCAAATTTAATATCTAGTTTACAATATAAATTAAATATAGGTTTTAAAAAGGAATTAAAAATTGCTCAAAATCATATCAAGCTACCAGATAGAGTTGATTATTGGTTCAAGCCACAGATTAAAGATAAACTAGTTATTATATTACACAATATCCTCAAGATAAAACATACTGATATAAAAGATATTTTTCTAATAGTATTTGCTCAAATATTAAAATCCTGTTCTATCTGGTTACAAAAAAGTGTAAAACCAACTCGTGATTTAAATAAGAAGGAAATTGACCCTTTATATAAGTTTGAATGGCAAGCCAAAAGAGTGTTAAAAAGGTTTAATGATTTTAATCGCATTATTTCACCACAAACTGATATTGAAAAATGTAGAATTGTAAAAAATAGCGATGCCAGAACTCTACCTTGTAAAAGCAGAAAAGCCACGTTAATAGTTAGTAGCCCTCCTTATGTTACCTCTTATGAATATGCAGATTTACATCAATTACCCTCATTATGGTTTGGTTACTTAGAAGAGTTAGCTAGTTTTAGAAAAAAATTTATTGGTAGTTCATCAAGAGACAGAAATTTGATTGAACTTAAAAGTAAAATTGCTGAAAATATTGTTGCCGAATTGGGTAATAATAAAAAAAGTAGAGAGGTTGAAAATTACTTTGCCGATATGCTGGAAAGTTTTATCGAAATGAAAAGAGTGTTAAAAAAGGGTGGAAAGGCGGCAATAGTTATTGGTAATACTAAATTAAAAGGGGTAGAAATTTTGAATGCAGAAGTATTTAAAGAGCAATTTGAAAATATTGGATTTAAAACTCATGATATAATTCATAGAGAAATCCCTTCCAAAATGTTACCATCTACTAGAGATCCAAAAAATGGTAAGTTTACTAAAGCGACCAATGATAATAAATCTTTAGTTTATCCAACCGAATATATTTTGATAATGGAGAAAAAGTGAACAAATTTACAGTTGATGATTTATAGTCCCATAAATGGTTAAAAACCTCCGTGTTCCAGACGGAAAAAGACTTCAGTCAAAATATTGCAGTTTGTGAACAAAATGCCCATCATAACATAATGAACACAAAATACAGTAAAGGAAGTCATACAGTATATTACCATCGTTACCATATAGTCTGGATAACAAAATATCGTTATAAGGTATTAACTCAAGAGATTAAAACGCGTGTTAGAGATATAATAGGTCAAGTTGCTGAAGACATGAGAGTACATATTGAAAATGGAGTCGTATCTTCTGACCATGTTCATATTTTTGTTTCAATTCCACCTCATGTTACCGTTAGTGACTTTGTTCAAAAAGCTAAAGGTAGAAGTTCCAGAAAAATTCAAGTTGAATGTTGAGTCATAGAAAGAGATGGAGGAGATATATTGCCGTCTTCAATCAATAAAGTTATTTGTAAAATATCAGAATTTTCTTGCTTCTCAAATAATAATACATCTTTATCATCGGCAGTTTTAATGATACTTTTTAATGAATTAGGACTTACGCATTGACAACTTCTAAAAAATAATACTTCAATAAAATTATATACTTATAAAGTATATTTGATTTTTCATAATTTCTGTAAAAATTAAAGTATAAAATTACAATGCTAAGTTGCATAAAGGAATTATGTAATTTCAAAATATAAATTATATGTGTATTAAATTTAATTATTTATATAGTAACTTATTGTATTTAAATAGTTTCATAATATGATGTTCTTGTCAATGCGTAAGTCCTATCTTATTTAATCGGTAAACGCTATACTTTAACCTAAACCGATGGAACTACTTTTCAAACAAAAAATGGGAGATGAATGGTTAAATAATAAAGAAATAAAAGATGGTTATAGTATTGTTTTTGATGATGTTACACAAAATTGGACGTATTGCGATTCATGATTTTGAAGGTTGATTATTCGCTTCTAGCAATATGGTTGGAAAAGACGCATCTCCGATATAATTGACAACCAATAAATATTTGTATATAGTAACATTCCTATATTTAAGCACCATAAAAACAATCTATATTAAGAAAGATATACTCTATAGTTTCGATAACCGAATCAAATTTATGACGAAACCTCTTAATATAACGTTTTAATGAAGCCCA
>JAUCGN010000274.1 GCA_030378125.1 Thiotrichales bacterium HSG1
ATGGTGAATCTGCATATCAAGCTTACCTCTCACATGAGAAGAAAGTTGGTCTACCATTGCGTGATTTGGGTGAAGGTCAGAAAGATGCTGCTGTTACTTATGAAGACTTGCAACGCCAACCAAGACGCTTGTTGAATAGCCCTTGTTGGAGTGGCACCATGACTGATGGTAAAGCCTATTCTCCATTTAGTGTTAGTGTTGAGAAATTAGTACCTTGGCGTACTTTGACTGGTCGTCAACATTTCTATTTAGACCATGAAGGTTATATTGCATTTGGTGAGCATTTGCCAACTTATAAGCCAAAAGCTGATCCAATGTTATATGGTGATTTTAGGAAGACTAAGGAAGGTGAGCCAAATAGTGTGATGTTGAACTACTTGACACCGCATGGTAAATGGCATATTCACTCAACTTACTATGATAACCATCGTATGTTGACTCTGTCTCGTGGTATTGAGCCATTTTGGTTAAGCGTGGAAGATGCTGAAAAGATTGGTGTTGTTGATAATGATTGGGTTGAGGTTTATAACGATCACGGTGTGGTTGTGACTCGCTCAGTAGTTAGTGCAAGAATTCCAAAGGGTGTGTGTATTTGGTATCATTCTCCTGAAAGAACTATTTCGATTCCAAAATCACCATTGCGGGCTAATCGCCGTGCTGGTGGGCATAATAGTTTGACTCGGGCTAGATTAAAACCAGTATTGATGATGGGTGGATATGGACAGTTCTCCTTCCATTTGAATTATTGGGGTCCAACTGGTGTGAACCGTGATACGCATGTTATGGTGCGGAAGCTGAAGGGTGAGCCGCAGTTTTAGGTTATACTTTGAACGGGTAAAATTTGGACTTTTTGAAATCGTTATTTAGTTAATTATCATAATGATTTACTTAAAACAAAAGTCAAAATTTAAACCGTTTACAGTATAGTTAGGTTTGGGGCGGGCTTTTTGTCCGTCCTTAGAGTATTTAATTATATACAAAGGAAAACAATGTTAGCACTTAAAATTGATAATCCTGAAATAGAAAAACTATTTGTAACTGAATTTAATTCAAATACAGATGATTTTATTGCTTTTATTAGCAGTAGTCTTCAAAAATTGGAAAAGCAATCTGAATTTACTTTTAAAAAGTTGAATCCTCAAAAAAACTCATATCACACAGACATAAATATAAAATCTCACTGTTTCTCAAATCCTTTTAAAGATGTTGATGATGTTTTAGAATTTTCAAAGTCATTAAGAGAAAGTTCATATAGATGATTTTTATAGATACAAACATTGTCATAGAGTATTTGATAGCAGGTAAAACCAAAATTTAAAATATGGAATTTGTTTTATTTCAATATATTAGAATATCTGCCAACTTGATTTACCTGTGGATAATGAGAAGTTACGAATTTATTTGATGAAATTGACAATGTTTTGAGAAATATGTGAGTATCAACAAATAGTTTCACACTGATTTTACTTCTGTAGCCAACTCATAACCAATTCCTCTAGCTGTTTTTATGATTTGTGGTTGTTTAGCATTTTCGCCAAGATGTTTGCGTAAACGACCAACCAATACATCAACGCTCCTATCAAAAACCAGTGCTTCTCGACCTTGACTTAATTCTAATAATTGATCCCTATTCAATATACGTTTGGGATGCTCCAAAAATACCCTTAATAAACGAAATTCTCCAGCACTCAAAGGTACAACCACTCCTTGAGGTGAAATTAAATTATTGGTGAGTAAGTTTAACGTCCAATTAGCAAATAATAACTCTTTTTTGGTATCTTCTGTTTCATCACTGCCCGGCAAAGTACGACTTCTGCGTAATATTACTTTAATTCGTACTAATAATTCTCGTGGATTAAAAGGTTTAGGTAAATAATCATCTGCCCCCATCTCCAATCCAATAATACGATCTGTTTCTTCACCCAAAGCACTGATAATAATAATTGGGATATTATGCCTAGCTCGTAAATTGCGACATATTTCTAAACCGTCTTCACCGGGTAACATTAAATCTAGTATTACTATATCTATTTGTTTTTCATCAATAGTTTTCCACAAGGTTTTGCCATTGCTAACCGTTGTTACCCGAAAATTGTTTTTTTCTAAATAATTTTGTAATAATTTACGAATTTCTAAGTCATCATCAATGATTAGAGCGTGATCTGGTCTATTTGTCATGGGTGATATAATTTAAATTACAAACAGAATCTCTGAATTATAATGGATTCTATGCTAATAAAACCATAGAATAGAACAATTAGTTAATATACATATGAATTGTATTTATTCAATCACTTAAAATATGTTTCCGTACAGTATTTGTTAAGAAAAAGCAATACTCCAAACATTTCGGCATTATACCTCAAAATTGGAAATAATACCAATAACTTCAAATTGAACCACTACCGCCTAGAAGAGCGGTAGATTCAAAATCTGGTAGTCCTGTAATGCATAGTGATAAATATATTATTTACTTGATATTTAACAGATTTTTTAGAGCTAACACTACCCTATGCAGAACTACCGATTTAACATATATCAAATGTAGGCCATATGAGAAATATAGTAACATTCTTACAAAACCACATCATAAAAACAAATTATAGGTAAAAACATATGAGTTATAGTGTAGATTTCAGAAAACGTGCAATAGATTTTGTTATTGAAGAAAAAAATAGTATGAGAAG
>JAUCGN010000275.1 GCA_030378125.1 Thiotrichales bacterium HSG1
ATTGCAAATCCTTTGGTAACCAACCATTCCAGATTTGTTGTTGTTCTGGGCGTAGTTCTGTAGTTGGAGTTTGGTTAATATATTGTAAGTATTTTAATAAAGAGGTTTTACCACTACGTCTTTTCCCAATTATAGAAACATGTTGCAACGCATTAGGGTCTTGCCATGCTCTTTTAACACGCATTAATATATCTGTCCTTCCAAAAAACTGATTAGGATGGGATATAGGGATTCCTAAAGTTGGGTATATGAGTTCACGGAAAGATTCATCTTGATTAATTATTTCGATACTAGCATTCCTTACTGTATCATTAATACCTATTACTTTACCGTCAATAATAGGAGGTGTAACACCAGCTAAAAGATAAAACTCAACTGTTTGTTCTTTAGATAATTCTAAAATTTTGGCAATCTCTTTAACAGCTTCAGGGCGTGGTATTATCCCATATTTTATCCACCGTCCAACTGTTATTGGTGCTACCCCAATTTCTTTTGATAATTTTTTGGTTCCTGATTTCAGTGGTAGTTTAATTTCTTTTGCTAATCCACGATTATTGAAACCTTTTTCTGTCATATAAAATTCCAACAATTTTCCAAAATTCTGCCTACAACCAGATGCAAACAAAAATTCGGTACTTTGCTCATCTGTTAAATTAAACAATCTAATGAGTCTGGATACATATTTACCTCTTAAAGTATAGAGCCAATTGTTGAACCATAAGTCTATAATATCACTTGGTTCTTCAATTACAGTGTTTCCGTTCTTTATTTCAATAACTTTGCTAATTTTTTTGATCTTATTAGTTTTTTTATCTGTGTAAGTTATTTCTTCTTTAAGCACAGTAATATCTGTATCATCATTTGGAAATTTAATATCATTAGGGTCTATAATGTCCCTAAGTAATACACCAATTTTATCAGCTAATTCATCATCTGAATAATTTCTGTGATAGTTATATTGCCTTAATAAATCTTCAAAACTAGGTATTGATTTCTGTAAATTACCCATAACAATTGAACCTCAATTTTGGTTAATGCAATTATTATAATGAGTTATGCAGTTGAGTTGTTAAACGTCATTGAGCAACCATAAAGGTTTGCCACTACATAACAATTTGTAGGGATAATCCCTTGTGGTTACCCAATATAATAATCCAACTGTGTAACTCCTAATATTATAATGATTTTCATATAACATTTCATGTTACAAAAATTTGACTTCAAATGTTACATATTAAAGAGTATAATTTTTTATGTATTTACTTTCATGTAGGATGTTAAGAAAAGGAGATGTATTTATGCTTAAACCATTGAAGTTGAGCTTAATTTTGACTATTTTTGTAAGTTCGCAGACGGTTATGGGAGATGTAACATTCAAGGTAGTATCAAGCAACACACCAACATATCCCGTAAATAAAATGTTAACCGAGAAAACTAAGATTAGTCTCCAACAAGGAGATGAAATTCAGGTGGAAATAACGAAAGATAATGAAAAGGTTATTTACACTTTTGATGGGCCTTATAATGCTGCTAAAAAATCTGGTAAAAAAAGTGACGATGGATTGATTGAGACCATCAAAAAAAGATTTAGTACTAAATTAGGAGCAACTACTAAAGCTGAATCTGTAGAAGCTCAAAAGTTACTTTCTGAAAAGTTGAAAGATATGAATTTACTTGTTGTTTTAGAAGATAGGAATTTTTGCTATGCTTCTGATACTTCTCTTAAACTTTGGCGACTTAATTCTAAAGAAGAAGTTGAAGTCAGTATAAATGGTAATCCATTAGATTGGGAAAAAGACAAAGACAGCTTGGAATTCCCAATCGATCAGTTACCAAAAAAAGGTAACAAACATTTAGCTAAAATTGGAGATGATTATTCCATTAGCTTGTACAAAATACCAACTGAATTGATTTCTAACACATCTAAAGGTAAACAAATGATGGACAATGGTTGTGTACGTCAAGCAAAATTACTTTTTACAGTAAAATAATCTGAATAATGGAGTATAAAATTTATACTCACATAAATGGTTGAAAACTTCCTTATTCCAGACGGAAAAAGACTTCAGTCAAAATATTGGGTACTGGGTATCGACTATTGAGAAAAAATTAAAATTTGTTAAATATAAATTAATTACAAACCATTAGTGGTTTTGCTTAACATACTAATATTTAAGCATATTTATAAATTTCAAAATAGTCCAAGCCCATTACCGAAAAACATTCAATGGTTCAAAACTTTACAATCAAACTCTTGTTCTGATATTAGTGGAATAGTGACTTTCATCTTCAAGCGATAATTTTCTGTACCATGAATTGCGATGGCCATCCTATACGAAGGAGTTGGTTCTAATAGCCAAAACTGCCATTGTTTTGGATCATCATGCCAGTCAGAATTAAAAGAAATCTTAATACAGTCATCAAGATGAAAAGTAAATTTATGCAGTGGCAAGGATAAACCCATTCCACATGCCTTAATGTAGGATTCCTTTAAAGTCCAATAGTCAAAAAATGAATGGGTTGGTTTAGAAGACAAATCAACAACTTCTTGAGCAGAAAAGAATCTTTTGGCAATGTCTCTGTTAGCACTATTACGATTTACGTTTTCAATATCTATCCCTATATCCTGTCTCAACACTATGGCACATGCAATCAATCCCTGAGTATGAGATAAGTTAAAACGC
>JAUCGN010000276.1 GCA_030378125.1 Thiotrichales bacterium HSG1
GTAGTGGCTTATTATCTTTGTTTCTAAGCTTCCGCATACGGGGCATTTTTCTGATTGCTTTAATTCTTCCATGAGCCTATTTTAAACTATTAATTCGTGTTTAGCTATTATTAATTTTTATTTTGTTTGTATTAATTATACTTTGAGCCCAGTGTCCTTACGCATTGACAACTTCTAAAAAATAATATTTCAATAAAATTATATATTTATGGAATATATTTGATTTATCATAATTTCTATAAAAATTGAAGTATAAAATTACAATACTTAAGGTTGCGTAAAGGAATTATGTAATTTTAAAATATAAATTATATGTATATTAAATCTAACTATTTATATAGTAACTTATTGTATTTGAATTGTTTCATAATATTATGACCTTGTCAATGCGTAAGTCCTAGATGGTTAGATATTTTCAAACATCCCATCTTAAAAATAGCTATAATGGATGAGAAAATATAGTGCCAACATAAGTCTAGTTGTTTTGTATTCATTTATTGTAATCTATTTATCTATTTCAAAAAATACTACTTAGTTATTTTATTATGATATTTGTTTGACTTCTGCGTAACTTCAGTTCTTAACATAAATCACCATGCCAAATTTGACATATGGACAACACTGTAGTTGCTGCTGTTTCGGTACGCAATATACGTTTACCTAAGTTAATATCCACATAACTGACTTCAGTAGCCAATTGTATCTCTGTTGCGGTTAAACCACCTTCAGGCCCAATTAAAACTGTTATTGATTTTTGTACATCATGCATAGATAACGATACACATAAACTATGTTCACCGTTAGGAGATAAAACTAATCGACTGCCAATTTGAGGTTTATCTAACCAAACTGTCAATGGAATAACATTGTGTAACACTGGTAAATTATTGCGGCCAGACTGTTCGCAAGCACTAACAATTATCTTAAACCAATGTTGTTGGCGTTTATCAATTTTATGTATTGGTGGACTGCGTTCAGTTATCACCGGTATAATTTGCTGCACACCTAATTCTGTTGCTTTTTGAATGGTATAATCCATATGTTCTGGGCGTGAAACAGCTGTTACCAATATTAATTTTAAGGGGGAGTCACGATTGATGTTGTTATATTCATAAACTTGTAATTTGGCTATTTTTTTATTTATTTCAATTAAATTAGCAATATATTCACCATTTTTACCATTAAACAAAGTAACTGAAGAATTAACCCGAATGCGTAACACATTCAACAGATAATGAGAAGTTTCTTTTGGTAAAACTATTTCTTGCCCAATGAACAATGGAGAATCTACAAATAAACGAGAACGACGCATGATTGATAAGTGGCAATATTGAAATAAATGAAGTCAAAGATTTATCTTGGAAAAGCCAAATTAAAGTTTGGTCTCCAATAAATCATATAACCCACTTTTTAGAACTATCTGACAACCCCAAATAAACCAACCAAACATAAAGCAATTGATATTTAACGGGTAAACAATCATCTTTTTAATTATTTACATATTTTTTGTCTGGGGTGAAGGTATTGTTAAAAGAATAAGTTGCACACAGTGTTACTCTATTCAGGCCCCCAAATTTTATATACTGAATTCAGCAACCCAAAGGTCATGCTTATTGCAGAAACTCGTTGCATAAAGCACTGTATGTTTTTCCTCTAATTTAAAAACTGACACTGCATTTTTATCTGTTGGATAGAATATCTTTTCTCCAAGAACTTCTCCATTACCTGAAACTACCGTGTGTTTAACAATATAGTGCTTTTCAGACATACCATGTTTTGTCTCAATTGTTACTTGCTTTCCATCTATAGTGATAATTGGGATGTGTCCTGCAACTTTTTTCTCCCATTTACCAGGATTGTCTTTTGTATAGATAATTCCATTTGGAAATGATTTTGTACTGGCAAATGCCGGAATAGTATTTGTTGTCACTATTCCAGTTGAAATTACCAATGATGTTTTTAAGAAATTTCTACGATTTTTCATATATTTTTACTTTTGGTTGGTAAGAAATCTAACATTAATATCACCTGTAACAGTTCAAGAGCAACGATTGAACAGATTATATATTGCACTTATTTTCTATTTAAGTCAACTTGAAAACATCACATAATCAAATATGACGGTTTGGGAACTGGTAGCTGAATGACATTTTTATCTTTAGAACTTTTTTGTATATTTAAGTTGCAATTTGCAAAACCATAAATTGTATTATATTAACAATATCAAACATATAATGTTGGCACATATTTAGCATGTTTCACTTTTGATCTTCATTAGGTAGAATTTTTAATTTTTAGTCTATATATCTAATTACAGAATTTATTAATAATTTGAAATTTCAAGTTGTATTCAGAGTTAATTCGAAAGGAGTAACCTAAAAATGCGTAAAATGTCGAAAAACCCTCTACGAGAAGCCATAATAAAATGTTTAATGGTAGGTGGTATGACTGCTACCATGAACGTTTATGCTGATTGTAGTGTTATTTATGGTGTTCATGATGAGGGCTTAAATAATTCTCAATTTGTCACTATTGATCGTGCTACATATGCGGTGACACCACTGGGTAAGATGCATCCGGGCTATGATATTGAAGGTCTGGATATGAATGCTGCTAAAAAGCTTTATGGTTCTTCTGGTGATGATCCAGAAGGCCATCCAGCCGGTCATTTATAT
>JAUCGN010000277.1 GCA_030378125.1 Thiotrichales bacterium HSG1
GCCATTACTCAACTCAGCTTTTTCGGCATTAGGAGGGCTTCTCTCAGCAGAATAGTGGATAATATTTTGACTTTGTTCCACAAACATAGAAAAAACTTTAACAATCGTTTTAGAATCGGCATCATCAAATTTCATTTTGTTTTTTAGGGAATCACCAATACCAACCATTAATTCTTGTGAAATAGGGCCTCCAAAACAAAAAAACATACCTTGTTGATTAAGTACTGTTTTTAATTCACGTAGATTTGATAACATTTTTCTTTTTCCATTTAGTTAATATTTTCGATATTATCTGCTGTTAGTTAAAAATCTTGAATTATTCTAGCATAACTAATTTAATGTTTTTCGTCAAAATTTATTTTCCAAACGTAAGGTTAAGCCTTCATCTTTTAGGCAGTAAATTTAATGTAACATCTCATTATCCACAGGTAAATTAAAAAAAGTTGACAATGAGTTGCACACTGCGTTACTATTTTCCACTGATTTACAACTGCTTGCCAAAGAATTTATTAGTTTTACAAAGTTCGTTTCCAAATTGAGTTTCTATTTTGTGATGCTAAATAATTTACCGATTTAAATGGTTGTCAAGCTCTATGTTGTCAGGCATTAAATTTTCGGCAGTCCTAAACTAAGTAGTGGTAAACCTACTATATTTTTGAAACCTAAAAGGTTTTTTAAGGTCATCACTACATTATTTAGGACTACCAAAAATATCGAGTGTAGCTAAACCCACCATTTTCAAGATAGTGGATTTCACTTCGTTCTGTCCATCCTACATAATATATTTACATTTCAAATGTTTAAATACTTGTGTATAACGATGAGTTGTAACTATGGAGTTCCTTCTTTGTAAAATTGTCCGATGTATTGACTTTAATATAACCACAATATAACCACAAGAATGCTTAAAAAAATTCCAATTTCTGTACCAAACAATGTAAAACAAATCCTATTGCACTCATGTTGCGCTCCATGTTCAGGAGAAATCATGGTAGCCTTATCGAATATGGGTATAGATTATACTGTTTTTTTCTATAATCCTAATATTCATCCACACAAGGAATACGGAATTCGTAAAAATGAAAATAAGCGTTTTGCTAAATCACAGGGAGTCCCATTTATAGATGCTGATTATGATGTGGATAAATGGTATGAACGTACTAAAGGTATGGAATCTCACCCGGAACGTGGAGCTAGATGTACAATATGTTTTGATATGCGGTTTGAACGCACTGCGTTATATGCTCATAAACATGGTTTCCAAGTATTTGCCAGTTCTATGGGAATTTCACGCTGGAAAGATATGCAACAAGTTAATGACGCAGGTAAGAGAGCCGCAGAACGGTATTCAAATTTAACGTATTGGGATTATAATTGGCGTAAACAAGGTGGCTCACAGCGTATGATAGAAATTGCTAAACAAGAAAATTTTTATAGGCAAAAATATTGTGGTTGTAGTCATTCATTGCGTGAAACCAAAACGAAGTAGTGTTGTATAAAATATTAAGAAAAAAATTATGAATTTTCCAACTTGTAACTCAGAATGTATTATAAAAAGTTGAATGCTTTTTCAAAAATGCTAGAATCAATGATTCCTTCTATTCGCACATAACCACCAGTATTATAAAGAGATACATCAAGTTGGAAGATTTGTTCAAACCAAAAATCTGGTTGTGGAGAATAGAAAGGGTAATATTTAACTGTTTGGCTTAAAGTCATGTTGTTAACGTAGATACTCACTTATACTGATTTTTTATCTTTATATATGAAAAGATTACCGATTTTTGTTATACCTAACCATCCAAAGAATATTGTCTTAAAGTAAGAGTATTTCCACGTTGAATCAGTTCTAAATGTTTCAAAAAACTCATCCCCAATAAAATTTCATCACCTAACATATTAGGATTAATGCTGGCTCTTACTGCCGATAATTCAACTGGTCCTATGGCTACTTTATTAAGAGTTACGCTATAAGTTGTAATAACTCCATTAGCTGTATTTGCTTGTAATGGCACACCTTTTTGTAAATTTAAATTGTTCGCCACTGATTCTGGAATTGACACTCGCGTAGCTCCGGTGTCCAATAGAAATACCACCGGTTGCCCGTTAATATCACCATTAGCTACATAATGTCCATAACGATTACGTTGTAAGACAACTTCACGAACACCATTTTTTTTACTAGTAATGCTCTGGTTAGGATTATGCTGTTTTTCAAGAGCATCGTTAAAGAATAGATACAGCAAAAATAATACAAACAACCATGCAATATAAATCATGCCCTTGCCGAGTTGTTGAGGGGATTTATTCATTTGATTACATTAAAAAAAATATGGCAAAGAAATAAGTAGAGTGGATATTAGCAGTTTCAAACCTTCCAAAGTTTCTGAAACCCGGAAGGTTTTAAGAACATCACGACAGGAGTTCTCAACCGAAAGGTTGGGAACAAAGTTGAGATTATTGAGCAGGAGCAGGAGCGGCAGGAGCAGCTGGTGCTTCTGGAGCAGCTGGTGCTTCCGGAGTAGCGGGAGGAGCCTCCGTAGTAGCTGCTTCTTCTGATGACCATAAACTTGCTATGGAGTCCCAATCTTTAACTACCCAATAAGTAGCACCACCAACAACGGCTGCAGCCACAACTGGAGC
>JAUCGN010000278.1 GCA_030378125.1 Thiotrichales bacterium HSG1
GCCGTACAATATCTTTTGAAGGCTATTGCTAACCCAACCCCTACTCAAGTTACTTCACCTAGTAAAACTGTAAAACCAATTATGCCTGGTAATGCTAGGATGTCTGGAAAGGAAATTTATGATGCAACTTGTGCTTCCTGTCACTTAGTTGGTATAGCAAAAGCTCCTAGATTAGGCAATAAGCTTGATTGGGAATCAAGAATCAGTAAACTGGAATCTGCGTTAGTATTGAGTGTTATCAATGGTTTCAATGTAATGCCGCCGCGTGGTGGTAATAACAATCTTAATGATGAGGAAATTAAACTAGCGGTACAGTATATGTTAGAAGCCGTTAAATAGGATTTAAGGTATAGTAACTTGCAATAACTCACAACTATGCAGCTTGAAATTTTGATCAAATATCATCCATTCACTGAATGCCTAACATATTTGGTCAGAATTTATGAGTTTATTAGGTACAATTTATATAACTGAGTTCTATTTTTAAACTGTTTTATAAAAGTACCCCTTCCATGTTTAGATGCTTCACCCAAATATATTGTGCCTTTTTATATCATAAAACGATATATTTCCAACCCTCACAATAGCCATAATTACGCATTAACATGTATGGACTATCCAAGCTGATTACCAGTGATTTAATAGCTTTTTCCAAGATGGGATGTCATATGTCTATTGTTTTTTTTCGTTTGGGTTATTCCTCCAACCCAGTTCGTTACCTCCTGTAAATAGGAATGGGATATTTGTTCTGTTAATTATCAAGCAACTAAATTGTATAAAACTTCTTATAATTGTTTAGCAAAGGATGGAATAAAATGAAAACTAGGATTAAATTGGTAGAAAATGTTTGTCTTATGGCTGAGTCTGATAGTGGTCATGGAGTAGTGATAGATGGTGCTGAGATGATTGGAGGTCGTAATTTAGGAGTGCGGCCGATGGAGATGTTATTGATGGGATTAGGTGGTTGCACGGCAATGGATGTATTGAGTATTCTCAGGAAACAAAGGCAAGATGTATCTGATTGTGTAATCGAAGTTGAAGGAGAACGTGGCGATACCTATCCCAAAGTTTTTACTAAAATTCATGTACATTTTATTATTACTGGACATGATTTGAAAGATAACCATGTAAAGCGGGCAGTTAATTTGTCGGCAGAAAAATATTGTTCAGTATCCGCCATGTTGGACAAAACTGCTGAAATTACTCATGATTATGAAGTTATAAAACTTTAATGATATGAGGGTAAACTTAAGTAATTTGCACAAGTTTCCAAAATTTGTCAGATATACTGAGATATTAATAGATTATCTGTCAGTTCTGATTAACTAACAAACAATGATGAAATTATGATTACAGTCAAAGATTTAATGAGTCATGAATTATATACACTCAAGCCCACAGATACCATTCAACAAGCTAGAGAACTGATGCTAAAAAAACGAATACGGCATATTCCAATTATTGAAGAAAATGGTAAATTTGCCGGTTTACTAACCAAACAGGATGTGTTGGAAGTATCAGTTTCTGCTTTAGCCGATATTGGTTTAAAGGAACGTAATGAACTTGAGTCTCATGTTCCAATTAGCGAAGTAATGATTAGTGAAGTTGTCATAGCAGAGGAAAATACTAACTTAATCAAGGCTGCTAATTTTATGTTGCAACAAAAACATGGCTGTTTACCAGTCTTCAAAGATAGTAAGATAATTGGTATTTTAACTGAATCCGATTTTGTGAAACTATCTCTTTATCTTATGAAAAAAATTGATGATTATAGTTAATTGTCTAATATTTCTTAAGTATTATTTGAGATTTTCAATACATGTTATTAAGTGATAATGCTCGACAAAGTAATGTTATTGGGTTTAAGTTATAAATAATTGAAAAACAGGATTTTTTTGACAATGCTCACAGGAACATATTATTTTTTAAAAGGTCTAATGTTAATTACCAAACCAGATATTAGAGTCTGGGTAATTATCCCATTAATGATAAACATATTATTATTCAGTATGTTATCTTATTACAGTTGGTTATATTTTCCCATTGCGTTAGATACAGTCATAGCATATTTGCAACTACCTGATTGGAAATGGATATTTACCATGATACGTTGGTTCATGTTGCCATTATTTATTGTATTTGCGATGATAACATTCTTTTTCATATTTATATTTTTTGGTAATTTAATTAGTGAACCGTTCAATGGAGAATTGTCCAAAGCTGTCGAAAAATACATAACTGGGTCTAAAGTAAAAGTTCCCTCAGAACCGTTGTTTACCGCTATTATTAATTTTTTTAGAGAAAAGTTAGAAAAATCATGGTATTACCTTAAATTAATTATGTTATTATTGATTATTTCCTTGGTTCCAATAGTTAATATAATTTCACCCATACTATGGTTTTTATTATCCGCTTGGATTGCAGCATTAGAATTCTCTGATCCAGTGTTATCTAATCACGGTTATAGTGTACCTGAACAACGTCAATTATTAGCCAAAAAACCCATGTTGACGTTAGGATTTGGTATTAGCGTTTTAGTGGCCATGTTTATCCCAGTAATAAACTTTTTTGTTATGCCAACAGCAATCGCTGGTTCTACTTATATGTATTTGCAACAGTTTGAAGGACAGCTTGATTATGT
>JAUCGN010000030.1 GCA_030378125.1 Thiotrichales bacterium HSG1
TGGCATTGGGGAATATTTCGTAGCTTCTGACGTTATGGCTTTGATCCCAGTGACTCAGCAAATAATCTGTTTAGAAGATGATGATATTGCTGATATAAAACGAGATAATTTACATATTACTGACTTTGCTGGTAATACAGTGAAACGTACTGAATATACAAGTAAATTACAAGCAGATGCGGTAGAACGTGGTGAATATCGCCACTACATGTATAAAGAAATCTTTGAACAACCACAAGTTGTAAAAAGTACTATGGAAAATCGTGTTCATACCGAACAAGTGTTGAACGCTATTTTCGGACATAATTCTCAGAAATTACTAAGCAAAGTAAATGCAGTACAAATTATAGCATGTGGTACCAGTTATCATGCTGGATTAGTGGCTAGACATTGGATTGAAACTTTGGTAAAAATCCCTTGTGTTGTTGAAATTGCTAGTGAATTTCGTTATAGACAACCTTTGGCTAATCCTAATACTCTAATTGTTACTTTGTCACAATCTGGTGAAACAGCAGATACACTCGCAGCTTTACATGAAGCTAAACATTTGGGATTTGGACCAAGTCTAACTATTTGTAATGTGCCAGAAAGTTCATTAGTACGATCTTCAGATATGGTTTTGATGACTCACGCAGGACCAGAGATTGGTGTTGCTTCCACTAAAGCTTTTTCTAGTCAACTGGTTTCTTTGCTTATGTTGACGGCAGTGCTGGGGCATCAGCATGGTATGCCCGCATCGCTAGAGAGAAAAATTGTCAATGCTTTGTCAAAGTTATCAGATAAGTTAACCCAAATGTTGGATTTAAGTGAGCCAATTAAACAAGTAGCAGAACGGTTAGCGGATAAAAATCATGCTCTATTTTTGGGGCGTGGAATTCACTATCCGATTGCTATGGAAGGGGCTTTAAAATTAAAAGAAATCTCCTATATCCATGCTGAGGCTTATCCAGCAGGTGAATTGAAACATGGGCCATTGGCTTTAGTAGATAGTGAAATGCCAGTAATTGCCGTGGCTCCCAATGATTCTTTGCAGGAAAAACTAAAATCTAATTTGCAGGAAGTTCATGCTAGAGGTGGACAGTTATATATTTTTGCTAATCAACGTGCCATAATGCAAACATCGGATTATATTAATGTTATTGAACTAGGAGAAGTTGATGAAATTATCTCTCCTATCATTTATACCATTCCTCTCCAGCTGTTGGCTTATCATGTAGCCGTAATCAAAGGTACTGATGTTGATCAACCAAGAAATTTAGCTAAATCAGTTACGGTAGAATAGATGTCTTTAAAATCATTAATCAGTACTTATCAGCAGCAAGTTGACAATGTTTTGGATAGGTGTCTACCCAGCACTGATGTTGAACCAACTAACTTACATGAGGCAATGCGTTATGCTGTATACAATGGCGGTAAACGAATTCGTCCCATATTAGTTTATTTGACCGGAACAGCATTAAATATTCAATCAAAAAAATTAGATATTCCTGCTTGTGCAGTTGAACTTATCCATGCTTATTCTTTGGTACATGATGATTTGCCGGCTATGGATGATGATGATTTGCGGCGTGGTAAACCAACTTGCCATAAAGCATTTGATGAAGCTACTGCTGTTTTAGTTGGTGACGCTCTTCAAACTTTGGCTTTTTATACACTTAGTCAAACTAAAAATGCTGCAATGATTACAACTTTGGCTTCTGGTGCATTAGGCATGGTAAATGGTCAAGCAATAGATATAGATGCAACTGGTAAGTCTTTAAATCTAGCTCAATTGAAAAATTTGCATAATAATAAAACTGGTGCTTTAATCAGGGCTAGTGTAAAACTTGGGGCTTTATCTTGTGTAGATATAAGTGCAGAAAAACTACAAAAGTTAGATAACTATGCCAAGTGCATTGGTTTAGCTTTTCAAATTCAAGATGATATTTTAGATATTGAATCAACTACTGAAATATTGGGAAAATCTCAAGGCTCTGATATTGCACATAATAAAGTTACTTACCCATCTTTATTAGGCATGAAAGATTCTAAACAAATGGCTCAGGACTTAATTGCGGAGGCTATCACTAATTTGGAAGATTTTGGAGAAGCTGCTGAACCATTACGATGGATGGCTAATTATATTGTAACTCGTTGTTATTAAAAGCAAGTATTAAAGTTTGAGCAGAAAAATATAATTGGTGTTGAATACCCGTATAAAGACCAAACATATACATAGTGTTTTAGATAAACATACTGGCCAAAAGACCTACTCAGGTTTTGAAAACCTTGCAGGTCTCAATCTGTCATGTGGAATTTATTTCATGCACATCCCTTATAAGTATTATAAATTTAACTCTTGAGATGTCTTTTATGTTTAATTTAAAAACCATTCGGCAAATAATTTTTGTATTCAGTTGTACTAGTTTAATGATGGGAGGAGTAGCAGTTTGTGAAGCTGCCGATTCTACTAATATTACCCCTAATAATCCTTGTAACCCTTGTGGACCAAAAAATCCATGCAACATTAATCCTTGTAATCCATGTGGGGCAAAAAACCCATGTGCATCTGATTCTAAAGCAGTTACCCGTCCCGCTGGTACTAAATTAATGACTGGCAATCAAGAAGAATTCCTTCAAGAAGGCGAAAAGTTATGGTCTGACATTTCTTTGGGCAATAATGGTATGTCTTGTCAAACTTGTCATAAACAAGGCAAATCTGCTTTTGGCCAAACTTTTGCGGAACCATATCCACACACTGTAGGGATGGTGAAGGGTAAATTTGGTGTTGAACAAGTTGAATTAGATGAAATGGTCCAATTTTGTATAATTGAGCCAATGGCTGGTAAACCGTTAGCGTGGGATTCAAAACAATTAGCAGCATTAACAGCTTATACCCAAAAATTGCAAAATGAGTATAAATAGAACATTTCTAAATGACTGATTATATTAGTGTTGAGTATAATTGAAAATTATTAGTTGACAATTGGTCATTTATATTTGAAAATACTATTCAACATTATAGCTTGGAATTTGACCATAATATTTATTCAAGCTAAAAACTTAAACTTAGAATGGAGAACTTATCTTGGAATTTACTATTTATCACTTTATATTTTTAACTATATTTATTGGTACTGCAATTCTTACTCTAGGCTCAATACTACATATTGGTATTTTTTCAAATATTGATGACAAATATACCAAAACATTATTTTCCTCTCTACTAATTGCACTAGCTGGCTCAATTTTTATATTTCTAGCTACTATGAGCAATATAATGAATAACCTTTATGTTCTGTATCATTTGGTTTTCATTAGCATATTTTTTGGAACGGCTGTGGTTGCTTTAGGGGCTATGTTAAAAGTTGGAATTTTTGCAAAAGTTGAAGATAAATATACCAAAATATTAGCAGGTGCCTTACTAGTTGAATTGGTTGGAGCAGTAATACAAAGCTATATGACTCTTCCGGGTATCTCATATAATCAAGCTGAAGAGTGGGTTTTTGAATTAGAGTATGTTAATTATTTGGATGAATGGAAACAAACTCTTGATAATGTTATTGATAAAAAATGTGTTGATGATTATATTCGGACTGGTCAACCAGCAGTTGAAGGTGAGTGTGTCAATAATTTGGCAGTTGGTAACTATATTATCCAGACCTATGCTGTTGGTGGAACTGGTAGAGGATTAATGTTTTTATCCTATAACGATAAAAATTTAAGGTATAGTGGAATTATGTCATACAAGTTTCCTAAAGAAGAAGTAGAATCTTCTTTTTCTATATCTGGGAAAAAAGTCAATAATAAAGAACGGATTTTATCATTTTCTCAAAAAACTAGGTTGCATTGCTCTCCTGAACTAGATAGTTGTACAGAAAGAAAAGGTTCAGGGTTTAAAATTACTTTCTACAAAGATAAGATGGATTTTGTTGGAGTATTGAGACATCCTAAATTGCAACTCAATGGAGAAAATGTAATAATAGCCAACGCTATTATATATCCAAGATAATGTGGTAGAAAATTTTTGTATACTCAATTAGTTGATGTTACCAGACTGAGACTAATTAGAGTATTTAGTTAGTGAATAGATTTACTTTATTAAGTTTTTCAGCAAAACGTAATCCAGAGCTTTATATTGACTATTTAAAGCTTAAATACGATATTTTTGTCAAAGAAATGGGGTGGATAAAATTGCCGCATTCTGTGGTAAGTGAAATTGTTTATGCAGATCCATATGATTCTATGGCAGATTTTATTATTGCCAAAGATGGTGATAAGACTATTGGTGTAACTAGGGTTATAAGGATTAAAGATGATTTTCCTCATAAAGAATTTTTTGAACCAACCCTACAAACAAAAGCAATTCAACCTTTCCAAGATAAATTAGCAACACTTAATTCAGTGGCAGTGAGAAAAGAATATCGTGGAGTAAAAATCTGTTATAAAGATATTACTGTTGGAAAACTTATTTTAATAAAATCAATCGAATACCTGTATAATCAAGGTGCTAGAATTGTATTTATTACCACAGATCCAAATGGTTCAGGTGGATATTTTTTCAAAAAATTAGGTTTTTATACAATTAGTTCACCATTTTCATATCCTGATTCACCAACTACTCTTGTTAATATGGCTTTGATGATCGATAGAGATTTTGTTAATCTAAATATAGTTGGTTTTAATTTTTTGAATTTTAAACTTATACAATCGTAGACATTCTTTTAAACATTTTAATTAACCAGTAATGACTCATCAGAGAATCTAGAGTTTTAAGTGCAGATTGTAAATTAACCACAAAATCTCGGTTTTGAATGTCAACAATTAATTTATAAATCAGTTCAAACATTAGTCGATCTTCTTTATCCATATAGATAAATTGGCCATTATGCACCTTATTTAACCTATCTATCTCAACTTTTCCGACCTTGCCAGTGATGGCTGTCTCTCTTATGTCTCTGAACAACATAAAGTTTATTTCTTCATAATTAAAAACTAACTCATTGAAATTCTTAATTCGAGATGGAAAGCCTAAATCACTAACTTGTAAAAAACCTATTACAAAAGATAGGTTAGGATTTTTTATCAATAAATGTTCAGGCAATTTACGACTTCCTAACTGTAAACGGTCAATTTCAACGTTTTTTAATAAAGTATTGAAGGCTTCAGTGACGGTTAATAACTTACCAATATCGTCACTATCACTGATGATAACCAACTTTTCATATTCTTCTTCCAATACTTCTTTTTCTCTTTCTAGATAATCTATCACTAAACTACTATCTGGTAAATTAACTGTTTTAGCAGAAGAGTCTGATATATCTAATGTTTCTGAATAATTTGGAGACGATAGATGTAGAGCTTTTACTCCATCTAAGATTAATTTTAAAGACTCCCTGACCTCTTCTTCAAAGGTGGAAGGTTTAGATTTTGGAGTTTCTGGTTTAGCTGGGGTTTCTGGCAGTGGAATTGCCTGAATTCTATAGCGATAGTAGTGTGAAGCTCGATTCAACATACCTCGAATAGAACCTTGAGATAAAATATCAGTCAAGTCTTCCGAAGTAAACAATTTATTTACATCAACTCCCTGTTCTTCAGCCTTCAAAGCTAATAATTTTTTCAGTTGTTCTTCAGAAGGTTTATTCAATACAATTTGACATTGGGAAACCCGGTCAATTACTGAACCATCAAAAAATGCTTTAAAATATTCCCATCTGTCTGGAAATAAATTAAGTATAATCAAACTATTAGGAACATGAGTAAAAAGTTCCTTAATAGCATCACCAAACCGATGAAGTAGTTGTTTATTATATTCAAGCCCCAAACCTTCAAGTTGATCAAAGATTATGATTAATGGCTCATCCATAATTGATAATTTACCAAACACCATCATCGCATCCAGTGAAAATGCTTCTTTACTACCATCATCTTTCCAATTTTTAAGCCCAACACTATTAGACTCGGCAACATCCAATTCATTAGCTGATAGCCATTTGCCCACTAACCTTTTCTTGTTTGGATCAGAATAACTACAAAATTTAACGATACCTTTCAAAATAGTAGTAGCATAACCAATATCACCATAATGTCTTTTCCACCAACCATCTATAAGTGTTTCAATTCTCTGCCAATATTCACGTTTATTTCTAGCCCCTTCACGTCCTAATTCTTTATAAATATTAAGCGGGTCTTTGGATAAAACTTCTAAAATATAACGATCTTTATCAGTTAATCTACGAAAATAATCCAAGATACCAACTGCTTTAGTATTATTACTTCTAAATTCACGGAAGGTATCAATAATAATCTTAGAAAAACTAGTTGCCAACAGATGTTCAAGCTGTGAATATGGACTATGCGGTACTTTTTCTACTAAAGATTCTAAAACACGGCTATATGTATGATATAAAACTGAATCAATATTATTAGGTTGTCTAATAAACAATAAACGATTACTTGCTAACCGTTCAGTTGCCAACCGCATCATCATGTGAGTTTTACCAATGCCCGGCTCTCCTGTCACTACTGCCCCTTTAGTTTGACGATTTTCAGTATCGGCCTTAATATCGTCTATGACAGAATTTAACCGGACAAACTCAATTTGATAAACTTCTTTTAAATCTGTATGGTGCTGAAAAGGTGTATCAACTCTACTATTACTAAAAGGATTAACTTGTTTCATTATGTTTAGAATTCTTAAAATAGGAAAAGTATATTGAACAATGGTCTGGATAGTTGGCATTGTATAATAATCTCTACTAAAATACAAAATTAACTCGTAGAGGTTCGTAATTCTTCCAATTTTCATATAACTGGTGATTGTAATGCAGAAACACTTATGAAAATTAACTATTATTTCAAATCATGCAAAATTTTCTAAATTCTCTGTTAAAACAACGTAAACACAATGATCTTTATCGTACTCGTCAAGTGCATTCTGGTATTCAAAGCCCAACTTTGTTAATAGATGGTAATCAATATTTATCTTTTTGTAGCAATGATTATTTAGGGTTAGCTAGTGATTTACGCCTAAAAAATACTTGGCAGATTGGAGCAAAAAAATATGGAATAGGCAGCGGTGCATCACATTTAATTACTGGACATACTTCTGCCCATCATTCTCTTGAATTAGAATTAGCCAAATATACCAAACGAGAAAGAGCTTTATTATTTTCCACTGGATATATGGCCAACCTTGGTGTTGTGACAACTTTGTTAGGGCGGCACGATGCGGTATTTTTAGATAAATTAAACCATGCTTCGTTAGTAGATGCGGCTCAATTATCTCAAGCTAAAATGTACCGTTATTCTAATTTGGAAACTTTGGAGCATAAATTGGTTAATACGACAGCTAAACATAAGCTAATCATTACTGATGGTGTATTTAGCATGGATGGTAATATTGTAAATTTACCAAAAATTGTGGAATTAGCCAAAATTCATAATGCTTGGGTTATGGTTGATGATGCTCACGGTTTGGGAGTTATTGGTAAAACTGGGCGGGGAACTGTTGAATTGTATGATTTTGGTGTTGAGGAAGTACCGATATTAATGGGTACTTTGGGTAAAGCTTTTGGGGTATTTGGGGCTTTTGTTGCTGGTAGTGAACTGTTGATTGAAACTTTGATTCAGTCGGCTCGGAGTTATATTTACACCACTGCTTTACCGCCGGCATTAGTAGACACTATAAGAACAAGTTTGGTTATTGTGGAAGCAGAAAACTGGAGACGGCAGCATTTATGTGAACTGATAACTTATTTTCGCAATCAAGCTAGTAACTTACCATTAATGGAATCTTCTACTCCAATTCAACCGATTATATTAGGTAGTTCCGCAATAGCATTAAAAGCAAGTAAGTTGTTGTATGAACGTGGAATTATAGTTACTGCAATCCGTCCTCCAACAGTCCCCAAAGAAACTGCTCGCCTGAGAATAACTTTATCAGCATTACACAGTAAAGAGCAAATAGATAAATTAATAAAAGCACTGAATTTTCTTAATGATTAATATCCTTCCAAACAATTCCTAAACTTAATTTTCTTAAAACTAAAATTAATTTGCTTGGAGATTTATAATTTTAAACTTCAATTAACTCAGTTGCTTGAGCATGTTAATGAGCAATAATCGGAGGAGTTTTATATAATACTACCCTATTTTATTACCGGTGATTTTGATTTCAAAGTACCTCTTAGCTTCTTTAAACTCTAAATTGTTTGATTTTTACTATAGATTAATCTCTACTCAATTAGGAAATTATAGACCAATTGGTCTATAAACTATATGGCTTGACTGAGTAGGAGATTGGGGTTGTGGAGGGGCAGGATTGGTTACACTTTTACCTACTCTATTTTATTAACTTTAATTATTTGTCGGATGTGTGAAAATATGTAATAAATCGTAATATACTTTATAGAAACAAAACACAACGCCTAACAATATAGGCAAAACAATTAAATACCTACCTATAGTTATTTTATAGGCATAAATTTCTATTGTGACAATATTTTCTGGAATCACAAATAGAAGTATTACTGATACGACTTCAAATATTAATGAATGCTTATAAAAATTTTTTAATCTATGCAGTTCCGTCCCATATTTTTCAATTTTACGATCATACAAAGTTTTTTTGAGTGGAGAATCGAATAAAATAGATAATGAAGTTATCTTAAAACCAATCATAATTGACAAAAAAGTAATCATATCAGAATATCTATTAAATGTTTCATCAAATATCCAATACCCAACAATTGTTGATGTTAATAGTAATATCCAAAACGATATATTATCTTCACCTTTCATAAATCGTGAAGCCTTCCTAGCAATTTATTCTTAATAATATTAGGATCGAATTTCCCATTATTTTCTTTATCACAAGAAATATATATTTTTTGAACGAAAGTGTCCACATTAAACACGAAATCAAAGTTATTATTATCCGTTCCTCTGATTACAAGCTCATTTAATTCAGTTTGTTCTCTTGACTTTATTAAACCTAAAATAAAGTCCACAATTTTAGAACCTTTAGGATATTTTGTATCTAAAGTAAATTTTTCAGGAGCTTCAACCCCTGTTAAATCAATTAATGCCTGTCTTTTTTTACTATCTTTATTGAATAAATCTTTTGCTTCAGTAAATGAAATTTCGTTTACTTCTTTTAAAATAGAAATGAAATCATCCTTAGACTTGAAAAATCTTTTAACCTCAAAAGTTTTTGATAATTTTTCTTGAATCATATTTTCAAATATCTTTTCCTTATTCAAATTAGAAAGATAAAGCATATTTTTATTAAAATAATATAACACAAATAATTGGTTAGTTAATTCAGCTTCATCATTTTTTCTATGATTATTCTTTTTTCTACCAGAGTTGATATTTGTAAGTTTGTTATCAATTGGATTAGGTTTACCATAATCAAATTCAAACCAAATATATTCCTTTTCTTTTTGAACTTTAATTTCGTAATAAACATCATCAATTAACATATGAAATGATGAACCTAAACTTGTAAATGTATCGAAATTTGGATTTACAATCCTTTCTCCAGTTTTGGTTTTATATTCAATAAGTTGCATTAAATTAAATCCAATTTTTGCCATTTTATTATTCCAATGAGGTAGTAGAATATATTTTTATTGTGCATTATATCATAAATTAGAAACCGAAGTTGACCAACAAATCTATAAACTCTATGGCTTGACAGGAGATTGGGATTGTGGAAGGGTAGGTTTGAATATATGATATAATAAACTTGTTTTTTTTGAAAATGTATATATCACGATTTAGGACGGTTTTTAATAATTTATTGAAACTTAACATGTAATCATAATCTTTTGATTTCAAGTAAAACCCTATTGAGAGATGATAGTGATATACATACTTAAAAACTTATAAGTTACAACATAAACAGCATAATAACTGATTTAGATTCAACATGAACTTACCAAAAAGAATTTCACCTTGCCCAATTATAGAAGCAATCTTTGAAATACGATTTGATTCAAAATTGCCAGAAGATGCTATCTTTGGTATCTTCTATAATAAATTCCAAGATAAATACCAAAAAGTTGAGCAATTACCAATTCTTCAACTGCCACAAGTTGTAAGAACTCAAGATATGAATCTGATTTATGCACCACACTATAGGCTGTTAAATGAAAATATGAATATCCAAATTGGACCGAAAATATTTTCTTTAGCTAATGTGGGTGAATATATTGGTTGGGATAATTTTTTAGAACAAATACAAGAAACTTATGAGAAAGTAGAAGAGACAGGTGTACTGTCAAATATTAATAGAATATCTCTTAGATACATAAATTTTTTTAAAAATGTCAATATAATTATGGATACCAGTTTTAAGGCTTCCATAGGTGATGAAATATTAAATAATGAAAAAATAAATTTTATTGCTGAAATATCTTCTGGAAAATCTATACAAAATCTAAAAATAATAAATTCAGCTGAAGTAGTATTGTCTGAAAAGAAAATTAAAGGCTCAATTATTGACATAGATACGGCGGTTAATTTAACTGACTTTGAGAATTTTTTATCCGCAATTAACTATGCTCATGACAAAGAAAAGATGCTTTTTTATAAAGTTCTTGGTGAGCAATTTATTAATACACTTAATCCTGAGTATTAGACTTATTATGACTGATATGACTAAATATAATGTGGTAGGTTTTGTTGCAACAACTGCTGTTTTATGCTACTCAGCTTTTGGTGAGCCAATTTCACAGAATAACTATCATTATAGTACTAAAGATTCTGTACAACAATATCAAAGCCAGTATGATTATTATACCCTTAGTATAGAAAACTCTATTCCGGTATCTGAACAAATAGCAGTTCTTCATAAATTTTCTAGTTCAATATTGAATAATATTAAAGATATTGATCCTGAGTTTTCAGCTTTGGTAGATGATAAATTTTGGGATTTGATATGATTTCTGATGAAGAACTAAGTAAATATTTACCTCAGTATTTATCTGAATCATCAACTATTTCATTGTTCAATGAGCTAAAGCAATTTCCAAAAAATATTGATAAGAGAATTTACACTGATAAATTAAAAAATGACTCATCAATATATCAAGGGGATGGTTTGCGTAACTTGCTCTGTGTAAATTTACCCAGCTTGGATGCTAGGCCAATACTGGGAATGATATTTTCAAATACATGTGATATAAATAGCGAAAATAAAAGATTATTTGATGCAAGGTTGTCCTATGCTCCAATATTTAATCTCGAAAAATATCATACAGCACTAATTCAAAAATATGTAGATAGTAGTGAAAGATCATCCGAATCAATAAAGTCTCATGTTGAAGATATAAAAAAGCAAAATATTAGTCAAATATTTTATCTTCCAAAAGGTGGATTTTTAGATAATGATTCTATCGTTTTTCTTGATCGAATTAATAATTTGCCATCAAATTATTTTGATGGAGAACAAATAAAAAATAATCGAGCCTTTTCTTTAAGTGACTACGGATTCTATATTTTTTTATTCAAATTATCTATACACTTTACAAGAGTTAGAGAAAATGTGTGTAGAAATTAGATAATTACCATCGTTCCCAAACTCCTGTTTAGTAACACACTACCAAAAATCTCCGCTTCATCTTCCAAATTCCAATTACCCTAAAATATCAACACTATACCAATTCAAAGCTTTCAGAACATTGCGTTAACCAAACTGGAGTTTGGAAACAATATTACCTAATTACCTATGTTGATTATTACTACCAAAAATCTTCTTATCTATTTCAATCATAGTTAGATAACGATTCATATGATAATCAATTTTTCGTTTCAGAAAATTAATAGGAAGTTCTCTAGACAAGGAATTTTCACCAAGTTTTATATCAGTAATCACGTTATTAAACACATGATTTCTTATACAATAATCAATTTTAGTGCCAGTATTCCAATCAGTTGTTCGTTTTAACTTTTGCTTAAAATAAACATTCATTTGAATAACAATTCCTACCAAATTTTCTTCAGCAAACAATTTAGGCAACCAAACCATTCGCAATTCATTATAATAATCACCACCTGACTCACGTAATGACGGGTAATTTTCCAAAAAGAAATGATAAATAAATACTTCAAACTTTGGTGATAACCAAGAACAATAACGAATTGCTAATACCGGATGTATTCTCCTTGTTTTACCACGACTTTGCTCCAATTCATCTACTTCTAAGTTTTCGCTCTCCGCTAATGCCTGCATAAACAGTTTGATACTTCTTCTTTTTCTGAAAATTATATAAGTTTTATCTTTAAGTTCACTTGGTTTTACACTAAATTTCTCAAATGCTAAATCATATAACTTGTCAACGACTACATAACCACCATTCATGTGAATAGGTACCATTGTTCCATCGTGAATAGGATTAACTATAGTTTTAGATTTCATCTAAATATTACCATTATTTAAGAAAAAAATATATGTATAAAAATACAAATTTATATGTAAACTAATACTGATTTTAATAATGGTATATTTTTTCATATCAAGTAGTATTTTATAAAACATAGGACTTACGCATTGACAACTTCTAAAAAATAATATTTCAATAAAATTATATATTTATAAAATAAATTCGATTTATCATAATTTCTGTAAAAATTGAAGTATAAAATTACAATGCTAAGTTGCGTAAAGGAATTATGTAATTTTAAAATATAAATTATATGTATATTAAATTTAACTATTTATATAGTAACTTGTTGTATTTAAATAGTTTCATAATATGATGAACTTATCAATGCGTAAGTCCTATAAAAGTAATAAACAATGGGTTTGGCTTGCCATTGATGTTGAAACTGGAGAAATTGTTGGTTCTTATACAGGTAGTCGAGATGCTCAAGGAGCCAAAGGTTTATGGGATTCATTACCTCCTGTTTATCGACAATGTGCGGTTTCTTATACAGATTTTTGGAAAGCATATGATG
>JAUCGN010000279.1 GCA_030378125.1 Thiotrichales bacterium HSG1
TTTGATTTTTCTAAATATTCTGAAAATGTACAACGTATTGCTGATACTCAGAAAACGATTGATAATGAGACTTTAGTATATTTATTACGTTATTTGTTTGTGCTTGAATATCGTTATGAACAAAAGCTTTGGTATGATGTGCATCCTTGTTTAAGTAAGGCTATTGAGAAATATTCTGAGAATTAAAACAGTGAGGTATGGATTATGAATATTAATTTGATTTTAGATGATGATTTGATACAGCAAGCAATTCAATTAACTGGACTTAAAACACCACAAGAAGTTGTGGAAATAGCTCTGCAAAAATTTATTGCTAAACCAGATCAATTAAGCCAAGCATTTGGACAATGTTCTTGGGAAGGCGATCTTGAAGCTATGCGGAATGACACAAATGTTATTAGTAGATAGTTCGGTATGGATAGATTATTTTAATGGTAAAGAAACCAAAAATACGTTGTATTTACGAGATAAAGCAGATCGTAATAGAATTTTGATTGGTGACTTAATTCTATGTGAAGTATTGCAAGGTTTTCGTTATGAACGTGATTTTAATTTAGCACGTAATCTATTATTAAATTTTTCTTGTCATGATATAGCTGGACAAGAGGTTGCATTGTTAGCTGCTGAAAATTATCGTACATTACGTAGAAAAGGAATTACTGTACGTAAAACGATAGATATGTTGATTGCTTCTTTTTGTATTCAACATAATTATGAATTACTACATAACGATAAAGACTTTGATGTTATTGAAAAACATTTATCTTTACAAGTATTTCATCCTTAAAAAGATTATAAGAATATGAACAATCGCCAATATCAAGAATTAAAAACTGAGCTAGAAATCTGTCAAATTGGTGGATTATTTTTGGCTTTGTATGAGGATGAACATGTTTCTAAATTTGTTATGGAATGCTTGCAACAAGACATGCCAAATTATTTTCAGTTTGAATTAAAAATGACTGATAAAAAGGTTTGGTTTCCAATTTTCTTTGGTGAATCTTTTGAGCAGATAGGTAAAAATAGTGATATTTATCATGCTATTGGTATTGAACAACTTTCTAGGCAACAAGATTTTCTGCAGTATTTACAATATGGTCGAGAACGTTTTAAAGCTTTGCCATATTCCATTATTTTTTGGGTAACTCCAGACTTTGTCAAACAACTTTTCCATGAAGCTCCAGACTTTCATCATTGGGTATTTGGTACTTATGATTTTACCCAAGTAATTCCATCTCAAAATAACATTCCTCAACAAGATTTTTTAATTAGCATTGACCAATATTTAGAGAAATTAATTTGGCAGTATGAGAATTGGCAGCAGGTAAAAGATAGTGATGAAGAGTTTTTGTTGGAAGTTATGGGTCGAGCAAATCTGCATGATTATTATGTAAATTTATATTGTACGGATAAAAATGATAAAACTTTGCTATTGGACACTTTACTAGATGAATTTTTAGCTAATAAACAGCAGAGTTTTATGACTTTATTGGGTGATTTTGGTACTGGTAAGTCTTCTTTTTCTATGCATGATTTTATTATTCAAGCTAAGTTATATTTAATGGATAAATCGCAAAGAATTCCATTATTTATTTCACTGAAAGATTATCCGGGTAAATTGAATATTGAAACTTTTATAGTTAATGAATTTTATGACAGATTTGGATTACCAGTATCATTAGTAGATTTTCAGAACTTGGCTTTGCAGGGTAAATTTTTATTTTTTATAGATGGTTTTGATGAAATGGCTTCTATGTCTAGTCAGCAAGAAACAATTGAAAATTTTAAAGAATTAACTAAGTTATCTTTTGAAAATTTACAATTTATGACTTTGGCTGAAGATGAAAGTAAAACTAATAAAGTTTTTATGACTTGTCGAACTCATTATTTTTTTACCAATGAACAGGAGCAAGATATTCTTTGTGCTGATAAAACTATATTGTATCGCAATTATGCAACTAAAAAACATTATCAAGTAACACGTATTAATCTAAAGAAACTTAACCAAGAACAGATTGGAGAATATGTGTTGAAGAGTGTTGGTGATAAAGACACTGCTGACCAACTTTTGAATATTATCAAAGATACTTATAATTTGGAAGAGCTTTCTAGTCGGCCTTTGTTGCTAGATATGATTGTTAAAACTGTACCTGAATTAAAGGATAAGAAACAAATTAATGCTGCTGATTTATATAGAGAATATACTAATATTTGGATTGAACGAGATGATTGGCGTTCGCAAATGACTCCCGAAGGAAAAAGAAAGTTTATGTGGGAACTGGCTATAAAAATGTATCAAAAGTTTTAAATATTTCTTGGTACATTGTTAAAGCCATAATTTGTAGGATTTAGGGTGAAGCAAAATATTATTGATGTATATGGTGAATGACGCTTTGACTTGTGCATCTTACGGGCTAGTCGTAGACTACTTGACTTCGCTTCTCCATGTTTCGTATAGTTTTCTTAAAAAGAATCTAGTTTCTTGATTTATTTTTGAATTTCTTAATAAACAATTTGTTTTTTTTCCAAGACAGTAAAATAAATATTCAGCTATAAAATACTCCATAAACGACTTATGTATAAATTTATAATTTCCAGAAAAATCACGATGTAAAAATGAACAAGTTGTTGTTTCATATT
>JAUCGN010000280.1 GCA_030378125.1 Thiotrichales bacterium HSG1
TTTCACTCATGGTCCGGTTCTCCTGGTTTAACAGAGTCTATCAATGCTGATAAACGGGTTCCATATTCAACCGAGCCATCGTGAATAAAACGTAATTGAGGGGTAATTTTAGTGGTTAAACGCTGAGACAAGTTATAGCGTAATCTACCTTTCATTTCAGTATTTAGATATTTAACAGTAGTTTTTTCATCACCAGCAAGAATTGTTATATAAACTTTGGCTTGTTTTAAATCTGGCGATATATCTACACCTGAAACTGTGATTAGACCAAAAGTTTTAGGATTTACTTCTTTGTTGATAATTAAGGCCAATTCTCGTTGGATTTGTTCGCCAACTCTTTGGCTGCGACTGAATTCTTTCAGTTTTTATAGTAAATTATTTAAGACAAATATTTGAATTATGTGAGAAAATATTAAAGATTGACGTGATTTAAGGAACATATTAGGAGATTATACCCAAATTCATTCAAATCTTGCAACCAAACATCAGTTTCAAATTGAAATGGTACAATTGAAAAAATAGATTAAGTGAGAAACAATAAATGCACGAATTATCCATTTGTCAAGCTACAATTGAACAGATCATAAATATTGGGAGAGACTATCCCAACCGCATAGTCAGCAGTATAACTTTACAAATTGGCCCTTTATCTGGAGTCGAACCACTGTTATTAGAGCAAGCTTTTCCACTCGTTAGTATTAATACCATTACTGAAAATGCCAAACTAATTATAGAATCTTTACCAGTAAAAGTTCGTTGTTTATTATGTGGCAATGAATCAGAAGTTGCTGCAAACCGTTTACTCTGTCAAAAATGTGGTGCTTGGCAAACCAAGTTAATAAGTGGTGATGAAATGTTGTTGGCAAGCTTGGAATTTGAATAGTTCATACAGGAATGATTGCAATGATAATATCATAAAATAAAAAACTTACATATTGATAAACATAACTTCGTGGGAATGAAAAAGTTATATAAATTTTCTATAACTACTTGTATTTTAACAAATTAATAACATATTTCATATTAAGTGTCGGGTTATTTTTCTCAATAATCATAACCCGACCTACCATTAGCTCATCGCATTAAAAATGGAATCTCTAATCTCTTCTACTTTACCAACACCCTCAATGCGTACATATTTTGGCGAACCAGCTTCACCACTAGTGGCCCATTTCGAATAGTAGGCAATCAATGGTTCAGTTTGATCATGGTAAACTTTAAGCCGATTTTTCACGGTTTCTTCTTTATCATCATCGCGTTGAATCAGGGGTTCACCAGTCACATCATCCTTACCCTCTTCTTTAGGCGGATTATATATGATGTGATAAGTACGACCAGAACTTAAATGAGCTCTACGACCACTCATACGTTTAACAATTTCATCGTCCTCAACCGCAATTTCAACCACAAAATCAACATCTACTCCAGCCTCTTTCATAGCATCAGCTTGTGGAATGGTACGTGGAAAACCATCAAACAAGAAACCATTAACACAGTCAGATTCCTTGATCCGATCTTTAACCAAACCAATGATAATATCATCTGATACTAAACCACCTTCATCCATAATTTTTTTGGCTGCCATTCCCAAAGGAGTACCAGCCTTAACTGCAGCACGCAACATATCTCCAGTGGAAATTTGTGGAATGTTATATTTTTCCTTAATGAAGTTGGCTTGAGTACCTTTACCAGCTCCGGGACCACCCAATAAAATTAAACGCATTTAAAACTCCTTTTGTAGATAATTAAAAATCTTTTTACTAGAATAAATCACTTACCTTCAATAACTTGCAACATATATAAAACTGCTGATTTTACTTCTTCATCAGTTAAATCACTATTTCCACCTTTAGGTGGCATAATGTTAAGGCCATTTATAGCACTTTGTACCATCGTATCTTTACCTTTAGGAAGTCGAGCCTCCCAATCTTTCTTTTCGGTGATTCTAGGAGCCTTAGCAATTCCAACCATATGACAAGATTTACATGTAATATCATAAATATCTTTCCCTTGTTTGGGAGAGTTGGTAACTGAAGTTGGTTTAGATACTTTAGGTTCACTCACCTTTGGAGTCGATTTGGCTACTTGTGGAACTTTAACAATAGGTTTTGTAACCGTTTTAGGAATAGGTTTAGTTATAACTTCCTTAACTGGAGTCGGAACAGTTTTAACCACTGGTGCCAGGCTTGAAGTTTCAACCTCAACTTTAGCTAACATATATTGTACAGCTAATTTCATATCCGTATCATTGACAAAGTTCCCACCACGTGGTGGCATAGAATTAATACCATTTATAGAGTTTTGTAATAAAGTAGCTTCACCTTTTTGTATCCTAGTCACCCAATCAGCTTGAACACCCAATTTAGGAGCATTTAACAACCCAGCATTATGACAAGCCATACAAACTCTATCATAAATAGGTTTACCCACATGTTGTTCAGTATTAACAGTTGCAACTGGCTCCACCGTAGGTTTGATTTCTGTAACTGGAGGTTTAGACATCTGTTTAACTGGGGACGGAGCAGTTTTAGCCATTGATGCCGGGTTTGAAGTTTCAACCTCAACTTTAGCTAACATATACTGTACAGCTAATTTCATATCCGTATCATTTACAAAGTTCCCACCGCGTG
>JAUCGN010000281.1 GCA_030378125.1 Thiotrichales bacterium HSG1
CGTAAAGGAATTATGTAATTTTAAAATATAAATTATATGTATATTAAATTTAACTATTTATGTAGTAACTTATTGTATTTAAATAGTTTCATAATATGATGACCTTGTCAATGCGTAAGTCCTATCATCTAACAAATAGCTAATATTTTGCCGAAATTTTTGACGTATATTGTCAATTTGTATATTGAGGTATCTACTAAGATTTTGGGCAGAATGTTGTTGCACAGCATGCAAAATTATTTGATCAATTTCAATTAAGCTATTTTCTATAATATTTTTTAGCGGTTTATCTAATTTAATTGAATTAATAATTTTATCTACATCTTTAAATAAGAAAATAATTTTACCTTCAAATAATGATTTCAATACGGTTCTAAACTCTGGCTGAAATTCAGTATTTTTCATTAAATTATTTATTATTTTACCAAAATAAAACTCTGCTTCTTTGGTCATATACTGTTTGGTAGAATTATTAACTATTTTTTTAATATCAGATTTAAACCAACAATTCAAACCAGCTATGGGTAACTTATGAGAAATAACACATTCTGATTCAGCATATACATAAGATATATTAAAAAAAATAACTATAATTATCAGTAGTTGAAATATTCGCATCTTAAAATTATACATGATAGAAGAATTAAAAATCCCCTCTCTTAAAATTAGGTACTGGGTGTTGACTATTAAGAAAAAATTGATATTTAAGTATATTTGTAAATTTCAAAATAGTACAATCCCACTACTATACTTTGTTTAGGGCTGCCAAAAAATTAAAATTTGGAGTCCGTAGTTAAAGCCTGACCATTCACTGCACAACTATCTTCTCCCATCAAATATAAATATATTGGCATAATATTGTCAGGAGTTAATAAGTTTTTTGGGTCTTCACCCGGATAAGCATCAGTTCGCATTTTGGTATGTACTGGTCCCGGATCAATACTATTCACTCGAATATTGGTATTAGTCTCTAATTCATCAGATAATGTTTGCATCAAACCCTCTATACCAAAATAAGCAGCAGAATATGCTCCCCAATATGCTTTTCCTTTACGACCAACATCGGCAGAAGTAAATATGATGGAAGCACTTGTGGCTTGCTTCATTACTTTTAAACAAGCTTTAGTAAGTAAAAAAGGAGCGTTAAGATTAACCTGCATTATTTTATACCATTGCTCAACATTGTAATGCTCCAGCGGAGTCAGAGAACCTAAAATGCCAGCATTATGCAATAACCCATCAAGTTTGCCAAAATTTTTCATTAATATTTCAGCTAAATTCTCATAGTCGTTTGGAGTTGCACCTTCCAAATCCATTGGATAAATTGCTGGTTTTGGATGACCAGCTTGTTCAATTTCATCATAAACAGATTCTAATTTGACAATAGTACGTCCTAACAATATAACAGTTGCACCATGAGCAGCAAATTTTTTGGCCGCAGCTTTTCCAATTCCATCACCAGCTCCAGTGACCAAAATAATACGATCAGTAAGCAATGTGTTAGATGGTTTGTAATCAAACATATTAATTCCCTGTTTTATAGCAATCCTTAATTAAATTCAAAATAAATATTAATTATTTCCTAATAATTCTGTTAAGATATCATTGAGTTTACTAACTTGTTCTGTTTGACATAGACGTTGACTGTTAACAATGGTTTGTAAATCCTGTAAAGCTTGTTCAAAATCATCATTAACAATTAGATAATCACTGTCAGTATAATGACTTATTTCTTCAATAGCTCCCTGTAAACGTTGACTAATAATTTTATCATTATCTGTACCACGACCACGCAGACGTTCTTCTAAAATAGTCCGTGAAGGTGGCAATATAAAAATTCCAACTGTTGCCGGATTTAAATGTTTAACCTGTTTTGCTCCCTGCCAATCAATTTCCAAAATTATGTCATTTCCCAATCCCAATTGTTTTGTTAACCATTCCTGTGAAGTTCCATAATAATTATCAAACACTTGAGCATGTTCTAAAAATATATTGTTTTTTAACATTTGAACAAATTTTTCTTTTGTTACAAAGTTATAATTTACTCCATCTATTTCACCGAGACGTGGTTTGCGAGTTGTGTGTGAAACGGAAACTTTAATATTATTAGTACATTCTAATAATTTTTTTACTAATGATGTTTTTCCAGCACCAGATGGGGCGGAAATTGTAAATAAAGTACTCATATTATTTTGAATTTGTTCACATATTTAATATATTAATAATTTGGGTATTCCTAAACAAAATAGTAATGGTTACAAAAAAACCTGCTAGATTTCAAAACCTGGCAGGTTTGTAACTAATATATCGCATGACTACCAAATCTTTTAATCTCCAAATGTACCTTATTGCAGATCAGATAATTTAACTATCCAAACAATGGCTTGGTTTCTACGTTGTCCTTGAAATTGGATAACTTTTGGAATTTGTGGTATTTTTGAACCTGTTTTGGGTGGCCAACTGGTATGCCACTTATTATCCTTATCCAAATAGCGAAACTCACCAGTTTTATTAAACCAATGTAGCACATCCCAAGTTTCCTTATTTTTATAACGCAACACTGTCATACCATCCGTATACTCTAACTTCCATGTAAACGGTGTAGGCAC
>JAUCGN010000282.1 GCA_030378125.1 Thiotrichales bacterium HSG1
AAGCCGCAATTGGTTAAGCATGGTTTGGATATACAGGTTTTGCTTACCAATACGTTGAGCTATTTCAATTGCTTCTTTATACATTTTAAAAGCTGATCGATAATATTGTTCTACAGCTAAGGCATTACCAAGATTATTCAAAAAATTAACCAAAATCTTTGAATCACCTAAAGAACGAGCTGTATCTAAGTGTTTTTCCATCATGCTGATTGCTTCGTCTGATTGCTGCATAATTACCAATAGATCACCCAAATAGCTATGTACCAAAACTTGACGTTTTGGGTTATTATCACTAAAGGTCAGAGCTTGTTGAAATAGATCATAAGCAGTGGTGTAGTTGTTGCCGGCTTTCTGATTAGCTACTGCTAAACGGATAATAGCATTAAAATGTTCAGTACTGCCCGGTTGTAACTGTGTTATTGCTTGTTCCCACTTTTCAATCGTTTGAACAAAATTACCTTGTTGATAAAAATCTTGTTGAGTGGCAAAAGTACCGGTTGCAGATAATGTTAATACGAAAAAAAATATTCTAGAAAACATAAAAAATACTCCTTGTCTTAACAGATTAGTAATGAAATAAATTTTAGACTTGAATAGATTTAAAAAACCTAACAGTTAAGTATGAATAATAAATTGAATTAAATATTTACGAAAAATGCCAAATTGATGACTTTATCAGTTTAGCAATATATGTCGCAATAACAATGGTTGTCTCATTCTCACGCATTGTATTTATTCTTACTTGTATGATAACATTTTATCTATTCAATTCTTTATAATTGTAAACGAATGTGGTGATAGTTTCAAAAATTTTGGAAGGTTTACCAATATTGACTACCTAATTATTTTAAATAAAAGGATACAAAGTGGAACTTATAAGTAATTATATAGGGCAAATTAACAGTATAGTATGGGGTCCTGCCATGCTGGTACTCATTTTAGGAACCGGCTTGTATTTGATGCTAGGATTAAAACTAGTACCATTTCGTAAATTATTTTATGGAATCAAGATGCTTTGGCAAGGTCGTAAAAGTACCTCGGAAGGAGACATCACCCCTTTCAGTGCTTTAATGACTTCTTTATCTGCAACTATTGGTACTGGTAATATTGCTGGAGTTGCAACGGCAATCGTGTTGGGTGGTCCAGGAGCATTGTTCTGGATGTGGTGTACTGCTCTAGTTGGTATGGCAACCAAATATTCTGAAGCTGTTTGTGCAGTCCATTATCGTGAAACTGATGAAGCAGGCAATTATGTTGGTGGCCCAATGTATTATATTAAAAATGGATTAACCAAACGTTGGGCATGGTTAGGGATGGCATTTGCAATCTTTGGAACTATAGCTGGTTTTGGGATCGGCAATACTGTACAAGCCAATTCAGTTGCTGATGTATTAAATTCAGAATTTGGAATACCAACCGGAGTAACCGGAATAGTGTTAGCTGTCCTAGTAGGATTAGTACTAATCGGTGGTATCAAACGAATCGGAAAAATTGCTACTGTCTTAGTACCATTTATGGGAATTGCTTATGTTACTGGTGGAATTATTATTTTATTTCTTAATGCTTCTGAAATCCCGCAGGCTTTTGATTTAATCTTTACTTACGCTTTCACTCCAGCATCAGCAGCAGGTGGTGCGGCAGGAGCTACAGTTTGGGCTGCAATTCGTTATGGCGTAGCTAGAGGAGTATTTTCTAACGAAGCTGGTTTAGGAAGTGCCCCAATAGCACAAGCAACAGCTAAAACTAACAGTCCAGTACAACAAGGTGTAATAGCAATGTTGGAGACTTTTATTGATACAATCATCGTTTGTACTATTACTGGTTTGGTAATCATAATTTCTGGGGTTTGGAACACAGGGATAACTGGTGCATCATTATCATCGGCAGCTTTTGAACAGGGTTTACCTAACTTTGGTGGATATATAGTAGCTTTTGGTTCTACTGTATTTGCTTTTACCACTTTATTAGGATGGAGTTTTTATGGTGAAAAATGTGTTCAATATATCTTTGGTTTCAAATCCATAACTCCATTTAGAATATTGTGGATAGTTGTTATTCCAATTGGTGCAATAAGCAATTTAGAATTTATATGGTTAGTTGCAGATACACTTAACGCATTGATGGCTATACCTAATTTAATTGCATTGATATTGTTAAGTCCAGTGATTTTTAAATTAACTAAAGATTATTTTGCTTCTAGGACTTGAGTTGTATTTAAAGTTATTAGGTAGTGTTATAAATATAATGCTGCCTAACTCAGGTTACTTATACTTTGAATGGGTAAAACTTGGACTTTTTAAAATAGTTATTTCGCTCATTATCAATAACTGGTAATCCTGAATAAAGTAGTGGAGACATGTTGGGTCGGTGCAATGAAATAAAACTGACCAAACATAAGTACAATTAATAATTTATGTGTTTGTTTATATCATAATGGTTGGTTTCACGTTGTTACATCGACCCTAGTGTGTCCTGAAGAAAAGCACAAGTTTTTCATGCTGTATTAAAGATGAGAGTTGGCCTCTCGATTTCGGCAATCCGATGCTGGAATCAAACCGCCCCATGCGGCTATCGTAAAGAGCGAGT
>JAUCGN010000283.1 GCA_030378125.1 Thiotrichales bacterium HSG1
GTGAGGCGGGATAAATTTTTTGCCAACAAGTAAATGCCCAACATGCCCATGCCAGCTATACTACCAAACACAAAAATATCTAACCGAGCTATTAAAAATCCTAAAGCAGTGCTGACAAATATCCACTTTCCAAATCGAACCAGTTCACCAGCAGCTTGCGGTTCCCATTGCATTTTCATGGTTGTGCCAGATAATACTGTGTGACTAGCAGTGACTTTAACAATTCGATTGGCAAAGATACCACCAACTAATGCCCACACCGATGGATAATACCAAGCCCATATCATCATTGTGATTAGACTACAAGAATGGGATACTAAGTCAAGAATAACTAACTTTCCCAATATCATACGGCGAGAATAAACTAATAACCAAGTTGAATTAAAACCGGCTATGATTGCAGTTAAACCGGCAACCGGAACTATGGTAGTTAAACTTGGTTCATTATTAATGACAGCCAGTGGCCAAGCGAAAATTATTGCCGCTATCGTTAGAATAATGCCTCGAATTATTTGAATTGTCCAAGCTGTGCGTATGAATGCTGGTTCTTCACCACGTTGACTTTGAATAATGTTAGGTCTTAAACCAACATCGGAGAACATTTCTAGACCTATCAATACAGCTGTCACAGTACCAATAATACCAAATGCTTCTGGAGATAATAATCTGGTTAATACGATATTACCACCAAAACGCATTACTTGTGAAATTCCAAAACCTATAATTCTCCAAACAGAACCTCTTATGGCTAAACGTTTAAGTAAAGCTAGAGAAATTCCCTGTTTTTCAGCAGTATTAGATGTCATATTTTAATTCTTAATTCCCAACTATTTTATGGTCTCTTTAATTATTTTTAAAACTAAAATATTTTTGAAATAATATTCAGCTCAAAGATGAGAATCTTTATAAGTTTTAATTAAGGATTAAGAAAAGCCGTGTCGTTGTAAGAAAGTTTTATTAATTGATTCTGGTTTACCTAGCAATAATCTTTCCAGATAGCGAGCAATTATGTCAACTTCCAAATTTACTTGTTGATTAATTTTTAAGTTTGCTAAAGTGGTTAATTTTTGAGTATGTGGCACAATATTTAGACTAAATTCAGAATTTAGTACAGTGTTAACTGTTAAACTAATACCGTCTACGCAAATTGAACCTTTGGGAGCGATATATTTAGCTAATTCCATTGGTGCTTTTATATCTAAACGGATTGAACGACCCTCTTCGTAATACCTGATAATTGTTCCCACCCCATCAACATGACCACTGACAATGTGACCTCCTAAGTGCATTTGTGGAGTTAAAGCTTCCTCTAAGTTAACTGCACTACCGATGGTTAGTTTACCCAAAGTGGTATGTAACAAAGTTTCTTTGGAGACATCAGCCCAAAAACCATCTCCGGGCAATTTTACTGCGGTCAAACAAACTCCATTAACAGCAATACTATCACCCAATTGCACATTATTCCAATCTAACTGAGTAGCTTGTATATACAAACGAGCATCAGTGTTATTAGTTTGTTTTTGAGATATTTTTCCTACAGTTTGAATTATACCAGTAAACATTTTTTGATTATTAATTTTTATTTAGATACTACAAACCTATCATATTCATCACCGGTGGCGATTGCATGGGTTTGTGCGATCATATAACTATTGTCTGGATGATTAAATTGTTCAACATAAAACTCTTGAGTCAATTCAGGTTTGTCACGAATATCAATCTTCCATAATAAATGAACCAACCCAAGAGTTGCTCCCATAGCCAAAAATGAAATATTTTTATCATTACCTTGGGGATACATACGTCTATAACCTACTCCTTCATAGGAATTATATACCCGTACAATGAATTCCTCTTCGGCAATAATTTTTTCAATCCGATAAATTCCCCAACCTAACTCATTAAGTACCGCTATCATTCCGTGCAACCAGTCTTCTGTATTGGCACACATTGGGGCTACCAAACTATACCATTCAGAACTGCTCATTATACGACCAAAGGTATTAAATGCACAGATATGACCAGCTTGAATAAACATTTCCTTACTGTCTTCTTCTGGAATTCCAACTTTACACAAGTTAAAATAGCTCTCATAACTAATGCGATTATAATAATCAGCAAAATGATTGGTTAATACCGCACCAAAAACTTCAATTAGACCAGTTTCTGCACTACCATGCAAAGGAATTTCTCGTAATGTAGCTATAATTTTATCTTCATCAACGTTGGTTTCAAAATTCTGACCTATGGTAAACCGTTCTGGAATATTTGTTTGTAAATCAAATTCATAAATTAAATAATTTTCAATCGGCGGAAGTTCATCACCTACTTTAAACTTATCAGCTTCAGCCCCTAATAATTTACATTCAGTTTCTTTTACCGTTTTACCCAATAAACCTTGTAAATAACCACTAGTAAAGTAACAGTTTATCTGCGGTTTACCGTGCATCATACACAGAATTTCGCCATAGTGAGAACGTGGAGTTATCCATGTATTAGCATCTAATTGTTGAATTTTTCCAAAACCACAGTAAGAAAACTCTTGTATCAAGTCTTC
>JAUCGN010000284.1 GCA_030378125.1 Thiotrichales bacterium HSG1
TATCTCCTCATCAACTGGGATTATCAGATATTTTGGCCGCAGTCAAACTCACTGGTGAACAGCCGGAAAAAGTAAAAGGTGGTTTTACTGTCAATGTTAATGATATAAGGTCTTTTTTACCCGGCTCATTAGTCGATGTTAGACCAGTGCGTGATACTACTTATCTGGAAGGTAAACCGCTAGATTTCAAAGTAATTAAACTTGATAAACGGCGTAATAACGTAGTTGTATCACGGCGGGCTGTAGTAGAGAAAGAAAATATTAAAGAACGTGAAGCCTTGTTAGAAACTATGCAGGAAGGCATTGTACTTAAAGGTGTGGTTAAAAATCTTACTGACTACGGTGCATTTGTTGATTTGGGTGGTGTGGATGGATTATTACATATCACTGATATGGCATGGAGACGAGTAAGGCATCCAAGTGAAGTTGTTAATGTTGGCGATGAAATTGATGTTAAAATCCTCAAATTTGATCGAGAACGGGTTAGAGTCTCTCTAGGTCTTAAACAATTGGGTGAAGACCCTTGGTTTGATATTGCTAGACGTTATCCAGTTGAAACTCGTTTGTTTGGTAAAGTAACTAATTTGGCTGATTACGGTTGTTTTGTAGAAATTGAAGAAGGTGTTGAAGGTTTAGTGCATGTTTCAGAAATGGATTGGACTAATAAAAATGTACACCCTTCTAAGATTGTTCAAGTTACTGATGAAGTTGAAGTAATGGTGCTGGATATTGATGAGGAACGGAGACGTATATCCTTAGGTATCAAGCATTGTTATCCTAATCCTTGGGAAGAATTTGCTTCTACCCATGATAAAAATGATAAAGTTGGTGGCCATATTAAATCCATTACCGATTTTGGTATATTTATTGGTTTAGATGGTGGTATTGATGGTTTAGTGCATTTGTCGGATATTTCGTGGAACGTTCCGGGTGAAGTGGCGATACGTGATTATAAGAAAGGGGATGAAGTTGAAGCAGTTGTATTGGCTGTAGATGCTGAACGAGAGAGAATTTCATTAGGTATAAAACAACTTGATAAAGACCCATTCTCTAATTTTGTGGCCGAAAATCCTAAAGGTAGTGTAGTTAAAGGAGTCGTTACCGAGATTGAAAGCACTCGTGCTACTATTCTTTTGGAAGAAAATGTAGAAGGTTCTTTGCGTACTCAGGATATGTCTGAGGAAAATGTTGAAGAAGCTCAGCATTTTTTGAAAATGAATGATGAAATTGAAGCTAAGATAATTAGTGTAGATCGGAGAAAACGAGCTATAAATCTTTCTATCAAAGCTTTGGTAGCAGAAAAGGAAGCAACTGCCGTTCAAGACTATGCTGATTCTCAGCAAGTTAGCGGGACAACCATTGGTGATATTTTTAAAGAGCAGATAGAAACTCAAGAGCCGGTGGAGGGATAATTCTTAATTATTGATTCTTAATTCTTAACTATATGTTGAATATAAATTAAGAGTTAAGGATTGATTAACTTATAATTGAATAATATGACAAAATCTGAACTAATTGAAGTAATTGCTAGAAAACAAAGCAATTTATCTCATAAAGATATTGAATTAGCCGTTAAAACGATCCTTGAACAGATGACCCGCACTTTGGAGGAAAGAGAAAGGATAGAAATCCGAGGGTTTGGGAGTTTTTCTTTACATCTTCGTTCAGCCAGATTAGGACGTAATCCTAAAACTGGAGAATCGGTTAAATTGCCGGATAAATATGTTCCTCATTTTAAGGCGGGTAAGGAATTGAGAGAACGGGTTAATGCTAGTATTAAAAAAAGCAGTAAAGGTAAGAAGGGAAAACGTTCTAAAAAACGTTAAATACTAAATAGCAGTTGAGTATGGTATAGCGTTTATATCAGATTTAATTGATAGTTACATGTATTCAATTCAAAAGTTTGCTTAAAGTGGTTTAAATGATTGTTGATTTGTTGTGGCTATTATTACCAGTTGCGGCAGCCTCTGGATGGTTGGTGGCACAGTTGTGGAAACAAAATACTTCGGTTAATTTGTTTCCCGATTATTTCAAGGGCTTAAACTATTTACTCAATGAGGAACCTGATAAAGCTATTGATATTTTTATCAAATTAATTGAAATAGATAGTGATACCGTTGAAACTCATCTTGCCCTTGGTGTTTTATTTCGCCGTCGTGGTGAGGTAAATCGAGCTATTCGTATCCATCAAAATCTTATTGAAAAAGTTGCTTTGCATCCAAAACAACGTAGTTTAGCCCTATTTGAGTTAGGTAAAGACTATCGTCATGCCGGTTTATTAGATCGGGCCGAAACTCTATTTCAGGAATTGGTAGAAGCTAATTTGCACAAGGCACTAGCTTTACACCAATTGTTGGAAATATATCAGCAGGAACATGATTGGAATAATGCTATTGGTACTGCTCAACAATTAGCATCTGTTTATAAAGAGCCAGTTAATGTTGTAATAGCACAATATTATTGTGAGCAAGCTGAAATATATTTGCGTCAGCAACAATATGATATTGCATTACAAAATATTAAACATGCTCTAAAAATAGACTCTGATTG
>JAUCGN010000031.1 GCA_030378125.1 Thiotrichales bacterium HSG1
ACAACGAAATGGTTTAGGTGGTACAGTGATGATAACATTATCACCATTTTTCATGGCTTGTAATTGTTTTTGTAATAGCTTTGTTTGAGAACCAGCTTTCCAAGCATGAGGAATTTTATCCACCATAGTTTCATCATAGCCTTCAATAGCCTCCCAATTGAAGCTTATACCCGGAGAAACGATTAAACGATCATAAGCCAAATTGTCTCCATTTTGTAACCGTACCTGCTTTAAACTTGGTTCAATACCGATAGCACTTGAATGGATAACATTGATACCGTATTTTGACAGATTGTGGTAATCATACTTAATGGACTCAATGCTCCTCGTACTACCTATAACTTCATTACTCATGACACAAGTATAGTAATGCTGGTTCTGTTCAACGATAGTAATATCAATATTAGGATCAGCTTTGTTAATATATTTGGCAGCGATAACTCCGCCGGCTCCACCGCCTATGATTACAATTTTTCTATTCTTGGAGGTAATGGCATAAAAACCGGCAGTACCAGCAGCAGCTACAGTTAAAGCTAAGAATGTCCTACGAGTATAATTTGACATTATTTTCCACCTAAACTAGCATAATAGTGAATAAGGTCATCAAGGCTTTCCTGACTGTTGTTAGCAATGAAATGTTTTAACGCATTTTTCATTAGAGGAGAAATTGTCGGATCTGCATCATTAATAAATTCAGTTAAACGATGGCGTAAATAAGGTATTTGTTGGCCAGCTAGATTGTTAGATAATAACTGTGTTTGCCCTTCAATTTTATGACAGCCGTTGCAATATAAATTATGCAAATCTCGACCTTTTTTGGCTTTTTCGGTGTCAAAATCTTGTCGATGAGGGATAGCTTGCTGTTGGCTAAAATATTGGGCCATAAGTTTAATCTCGTTGGTGGTATAACCCTTGGCAATCACGCCCATAACTGTACTAGGTCGTTCACCAGATTGCATATCTTGCATAGCTTTGATAAATAGTTTTTCTCGCATATTAGCGATATTTGGAGTTGCTGAACCAACACTAGAGCCGTTAATTCCATGACACGCAATACAGGTATCAACTAGCATGTGAATTTGTGGATTGGAAGCATGTGCAGATAGGTTGAGTAATAAGCCAATTGTTAGAATAATATAATGTTTATACGACATTTTTAGTTCCATTAAATAATTAAATGAAAAGCGAAAAATTTTTTAAGAAGAGTAAGTTATAAATAATTATATAATAATATTTGTAGATATTAACTTTTCACTCCATCATACAAGGTGGGCATAATATATCAAAAAACTAGTGTAAAAAACAATCAAAAGATTTATGAACCAATGGATACATAAAATCAGAAGGGCGGAAAAACTCTCATTATTTACTGAAGTTACGCAGAATTTGAACAAATATCATAATAAAAATAACTAATAGTATTTTTTAAAATAGATAAATAGATTACAATATGAAAATGAATACAAAACAACTAGACTTATACACAGATTAATTAATGGTGACATTTGGAAGTGCAACAGCAACTGAGCTGTCAGAGTTATTGGGAGATATGGAAATAGTTATAAAAATTAAGAGCGTATTAGTTTAGATTCTCGCAAGAATTATTGCAATAAGCATTTGGTTATTCTTTTTTCTAATTTTTATTTGCTAGAAGATGACAAAAGAGATAATAGAAAAGTGATAAAAAGGATAAGGTTACTTACCATTTTTTATAATTCCAAAGATATAATTTCTTTAATCCTTAACTTATTGCCCTGTCAATGTGTAAGAATTGATTTACATATTTTTTCAGGGTTTATGGCAAAAATATTACACAAGATAACGTTATTTAAACAAAAAATATACGGTTTTAGAATGTAATTGAAAATTAAACTACCATTGAGGACTTCGGTGTAATCAAAAAATGAATGAATTAGAACAATTAAATTCACTATTGACCAGTGGAGCAGAAAATAAACGTTTGACTGATTTAGAATATCGTTTAAATAACGTTCAACAACGAAGTCAAGAAATTGCCGAAATATTGCCAGATGCGATTCATTCCTTACAAAATCAAAGTAATTTGATCAATGCATTACAAAATTCTGTGGATAGTTGCGTTAAACAAGCAATAGAACAAGACCCCAACAGTTATGTCAAAGCTTTATTGCCAGCTGAAAAAGTTTTATTAAATCAAGCGACGTCTAAAGCAATCAAACCAATTGAAGCCGTTTTACACAAACAACAATACGAATTTAGAAATTTAACCAAACAATTACATGAACTTGGATTAGCTCAGTCTAATCAAAATAAACGGGTTGAGCGACAAAAACAAAATATTAATGAAGTCAAACAAACCAATATTAAACAGCTTAAAGAGACCCAAACGGTTGTAAACACTCAAATAAATGAGTTAGAAGCTTATCTTGACAAATTAGAACAAGTTCAAATCAATCAACATCTACGGCTGGATAACTTCACTAAAAATGTCGATGAATTAAATAAAGGCATTCAAACTAAACAAAATACTCAGTATCGGGTTTTACATAACAAAGTTCAGACAGCTTTTAAAAAATTACAAACTGATGTCGTGAAACTAACTCAGGTTAGTAAAGAGTATGAAGCCAAAAATAAATTGGTACTTAAAAAATATAGCAATTCATTAAAAAATGCCCAAAAATCACAATTGAAGTTAGAAAATATCACTGAAGCATTGCCCAATGCCATTCACCAAGCTACTACCAACCCAGCTTTAGCTCAGTCTTTGCAAATTCCGGTGGAAGAATGTATTCAAATTTCTATTAAACAAGATGCTAAAAAGTTTGCTGATGCTCTATTTCCAATTATGGGACCTGCTATCCGCAAATCCATCAACGAATCATTTAAAGCCATCATTCAACGCATCAACAAATCGTTGGAAGAAAGTCTATCTCCTAAAGGTTTAATGTGGAGATTACAAGCCTTACGCACTGGTCAATCTTTTTCTGATATTATTTTACAAAATACCTTAGTTTTCAAAGTGGAACAGGTTTTTCTTATTCACCGAGAGACCGGATTATTAATTCAACATTTACATCAAGATAACATAGATGTTGGGGATAGTGATGCAGTATCTGCTATGTTTACGGCTATTCAAGACTTTGTGCGAGATTCCTTTGCCGGTGATGATGCTGGTGATCAGAGAAATTTGAATGTGGTGGAAGTTGGAGATCGTACTGTTTGGCTAGAACATGGGCCTTATGCAGTATTGGCTTGTGTAATTCGTGGTGACGCTCCCTTGAGTTTTAGAAGTTTGATGCAAAGTTCACTTGAGTCAATACACGCCTTATATGGTTCATTATTACAAAATTTTTCCGGTGATTCTGAAGAACTAAAGCCGTGTCGCAGTATCTTACAAAGAACTATTCAAACTGAGGAAAAAACTGAATCTACTAAATGGCGTTTTCAATTGTTGCGAGTTGGTTATATCCTATTGGCTATATTGTTATTAATAGGTGCTTGGGGTTATCAAAATTATTTTTATCAACAGAGGTTAGATAATTATCTAAAAATGTTAGATACAACTCCGGGTATAGTGGTTATTTCTTCTACAAAAAAGAATGGTAAATTAGTTATATACGGTATGCGAGATCCGTTGGCTAAAGAGCCATTACAAATAGCTAAAAAATTTGACTTAACTAATGAGGAGATAGTTTTTAACAGCACTTCATATCATGATTTGGATAAACAATTTATTCTGCAAAGACTTAAACGCTGGTTACAACCACCAGATAGTATAAAAATGTCCTTCAAAAATAATTTTTTATACTTGACTGGTCATGCTGAACAGGGTTGGATAGATAATGTACAGAAAAATATCCACCTAATGGTTGGAGTTAGTGGACTAAAAACTGAAAGTTTAACAGATAGCGATCAGTTTTTATTAGCTCAAGTACGGCGGGATTTGGCTGGTATCAATAATATTAATTTATTGGTGCGTAATAAAATATTGATAATAAAGGGTTATGTGGATACCAAAACTTTTCAAATTTTACAACAAAAATTACCACAATTACAAAATATTGCCGGTTTTAATACAGATAAATTAATAAATGCAGAATCGGAAATCACCAAGTTATCTCAACAAATTGAAAAAACTACAATATATTTTTCCGCTGGAACTGATTTTTTACCAAAACAAGAGCATAAGCTACAACAATTATATACCAATATAAAACAATTGTTTATATTGGCTGATAAACTTAATCAAGTAGTAAATTTACATGTTATTGGAAACACAGATGGTGTTGACACCAAACAACACAATTATCAACTAAGTCAAAAACGTTCTTTAAATATGATTAATTGGTTGAATAACAAAGGAATAAATAAAAAAAAGCTATCTGCTGTAATTCCTAAAAACATTAAGTTTGGAGCAAAAAAACCTAAATCTAGTGCCAGAAACGTGAAATTTTTAGTTCAACATATACAGTAAGTCTTAACATTTTTTTTGATTATTCAAACCAGTATTTCCTAATGAATACAAATGTAACCTGTCAACATTATCAATATATATGGTTCGAGCATCAACTCTTATAAGGGCGGCCTTATTGAGGCTATTTAGAATGCGGGAAAATGTTTCTGGCTGAATGGATAGACGAGAAGCAATAACATGTTTTGGGATAAGAAACTCAATTTTATAAGAATTTTTACCGTCTGGAACCTGATACAACAAATAGTTTATTAGACGATAGGTAGCACTTTGTAAAGTTAGTTGATCAATCTCATTGATCCACATGTGTAAACGTTGACTCATATGAGCCATAAGCTTAAAACATGTATCTGGAGATTCTCTCAAAATATCTGTAAAAGCCTTACTTTCAAAGCTAAGTAGCGAACATTTATTAATGGCTTGAGAAGTTACTGGATAACCTGAATCAGGCGTAAATATCATAGCTTCCGCAAATGTCTGACCCGGAGAAATAACCTCGAATACCTTTTCATCGCCCCCCAAAGAAGAGCGTAATAATTTGACATGTCCTTCTTTAAGCAAAAAGAAACGTTTAGATGACTCTCCATGCTTAAACAAAAAATCTCCAGCACCAAGCTGTATGACGCGCATATCCTTCTTAACTTGTTCTAGCTGTTGTTCGTTAAGATCAGCGAATAAATATATTTGACGTAATTCTCGATTACTTTGAAGCTGCATTTTTTTAAAATCTATATTGTAATTATGGTATCTGCTATTATATTATTCTAACATAATAATGATATAACTCAATTCAAGGTTAATACAAAAAATCATGTATTAAGTGTTGGGCAAATCCTGAATAACAATGAACTGGTTTAAGTTGTGGTCTATTGCGTCTTTCTAGTTTGCATATAGTTTTTGCTATGTGATGGGTTAATGCTTGAATTTTAGCTTGTTTTTAGTAATTTATTGTACATATTTTACCTTCCAACGCTTCCCTCCTAGTTTCCTATTAACTCTTAAATACAACATGATCCTTCAATAAGGTTTATCTAGTAAAATGTGACTATCAGCTTATTTTTTATGGGATAAAGAGTTGTACATAAGTAATTTCTCCACATATCCCATTGGAAACTATTTTTACTCTGTTGTCAAGATATTTCTTTCAAGTAGATGAATAATCAAAAAATTAATATTAAAAATATTAGGTAGTGTTAAAAATGAAAATAATTATTTTAGGTGCTGGTCAAGTAGGATATTCTCTTGCTAACCATTTAGTCAGTGAAATAGAAAATGACATTACAGTAGTTGATACTGACATTAATTTATTACGCAATTTACAAGAACATATGGATTTACAAACTGTAATTGGTCATGCCTCACATCCCCGTGTATTATTTAAAGCTGGGGCCGAAGATGCTGATATGTTAATAGCCGTAACCAATAGTGATGAAACTAATATGGTTGCTTGTCAAATTGCTCACACCGTATTCCATACTCCTACCAAAATAGCTAGAGTACGAGAAAGCGATTACTTAAATCATGATGAAATTTTTGGTAACAATGGGGGATTGGCGGTTGATGTTCACATAAGTCCAGAACAATTAGTAACTCATTATATTCAACGCTTAATAGACTATCCTGATGCCTTACAAGTACTTGATTTTGCTGATGGTAAAGTTCAATTAGTAGCAGTAAAAGCTTTTTATGGAGGACCACTGGTAGGACATGCACTGCGAGATATTCAAAATTATTTGCCTAATATTGAAACAAGAATTGCCGCTATGTTCAGACAAAATAAAACCATAATTCCAGAAGGTGACACTGTTGTTGAAGTAGACGATGAAATATTTTTTGTAGCAGCTACCCAAAATATTCGCACAGTCATGGCTACTTTACGCGAATTAGATCGACCCTGTAAACGGATTATAATAGCTGGAGGTGGTAATATTGGTACTCGTTTAGCATCAGTTTTAGAAAAAAAATATCATGTAAAATTAATTGAAGGAAATATAGAACGTACAGAAATAATTTCTGAAATATTAAATAAAACTATTGTATTACAAGGTGATGCAGCAGATGAAAATCTATTGAGGGAAGAAAACATTGATGAGACTGATATTTTTTGTGCGATAACCAATGATGATCAGATTAATATTTTATCTGCCATGCTTGCTAAACGTATGGGAGCTCGTAAAGTTATGGCTTTAATTAACCGACCAGCGTATGTCGACTTGATAGAAAGCAGCACGATTGATATTGCAATATCTCCACAGCAAGCCACCATTGGAACTTTATTAGCTCACATACGGCAAGGTGATGTAGCGGTAGTGCATTCATTGCGGCGTGGGGCAGCCGAGGCGATAGAAGCAATAGCTCATGGTGATACTAAGTCTTCAAAAGTTGTTGGACGGCGTATTGAACAAATTAAGTTGCCTAAAGGAACCACTATTGATGCTATTGTGCGTGGTGATGAAGTGATAATGGCTCATCATAACATAGTTATAGAATCAGATGATCATGTTATTTTATTTTTAGCCGACAAAAAACATATTGCTGTGGTGGAAAGATTGTTTCAAGTTGGAGTTATGTTTCTGTGAAGGTAATTCCAAAAAATAATATGCTCAAAAAATGGAATTAAGGTATATAGCATATCCTGATTACTCAATATATTAATCGTTGTTTATCAAAAACTTAAAATATATTTCAGTATAGTATCTACTAAGGAAACGCTATAGCCTGTGATGACTGGAAGCTTTCATGGGTGTCCTCAATAACTATGATTATATAATGTTTTTTCCAACGGATAAATCCTACTTCAATAAATAACCTTAACTTTGCCATCTCCAACCAATTCTTGCAACTGTTCCAACAATTTAGAACTCGGTTTAACTCGCCATTCATTACCCAATACCAACTCTACTTTGGTTTCCGAATATTTATAATCAATTACCACTAAACAGCGTCCTTTTCGATGTTCGTTCAAAATAGTTACTAACTTTGGAGCAAATTCTTTGTCCTTAGTTTGTTCAGCAATAATATTAATTTCTACTCTACTAGCATGGTTCTCACGAGCTGTTTCAAATGTGGTAATATTGCGACCAGTCATAGCGTAACCACCATTATAATTATCAATTTGCACCTCTCCTTCAGCTACTAATAATGTATCTTTCATTAAAATATCCCGCACTGTTCCATACAATTCAGAATAAATTTTGACATCCATCCGAGCAGTACTATCATCCAAAGTAACAAAAGCTATCTGTCTGCCACGTTTATCTCGATTTATTCGTAACTCTGTCACTAATCCAGCAATTCGCATACTTTGTTTATTGCCAGTCAGTTTAATATTGGCTAACCTATTTCTTGTTAATTGAGATAATTCAAATAGATATGGTTCAATCGGATGGCCACTTAGATAAAAACCTAAGCTATCTTTTTCGGCATTAAGAAATTGGGTTTGTTTCCATTCTTGAATATTTTTAGCAAAAGGTGTTTCTTTTTTAACCTCAGTTTTTGGAGATGCAGCAAATATATCATTTTGACCGGTAGCCCGATCTTTGGAATGTCTTTCTGCAGATTTAATTGCTGTTTCCAAAGAAGCCAACATCGTAGCTCGATTAGGACCTAAATCATCTAAGGCTCCACATTTTATCAATGGTTCTAAAACTCGGCGACTGGCTTTGCGTAAATCTATCCGTCTACAAAAATCAAATAAATCAGTAAATTCTCCTTCTTTACGTTCAGTAACAATGCTTTCCAAAGCGGCTTCACCAGCACCTTTAATCGCTCCTAAACCATAACGAATAGCTTTATTTTGGTCATCTATAACAGTGAACTTATATTTAGAAACATTGACATGTGGCGGTAAAATCTGCAATTTCATGGAACTACGGCATTCTTCTACCAATGGTACTAATTTATCGGTATTGTCCATTTCGGCGGATAGAACTGCGGCCATAAATGCTGCTGGATAATGAGCTTTTAACCAAGCAGTTTGATAGGAAACTAGGGCGTAGGCGGCGGAATGTGAATTAGAACAGCATAAACCTGATGCTAACAAAAAATTATGTTCAGGGTGGTCTACTTCAAGATCGTAACTTTGACCCCATCCCATGAAAGTTGCTCGTATAGGCTGCCGTAATACCGTATCCTTTCCCATATTCCATTGTTGATGATATTCGACAGTTGGTTGAGATTGGGAAAAATAAGTATTCCATATTTGCTCTTGAACCTCTGTATCAAACTTTGGATTAATCACCAAGATTGTTGTAGAATTTTGTGCTTTATACGTTATGTTGTCAAGTAATCTTTCATTGTCTGTTATGTTGGCAACACAACCCCATACCCTGCTTCCCATCTGTATGATTTTCCAGAGCGGTTGTTGTCCTGTTTCGGTGAGCCATTTATGGTCGAGGGTACAGCATTCGATAGTGTTGTCATTAAATTTAATTTCCCAAAGTGGCACTTCACCATGATTATGTAAAGCAATAATATTAGTATAAACAGATTCACCCATTGAAGTGCGACTGATTACTTTATCTCCTGCTTTACAATCTTTTATTAGTTTAATACCATCTGTTGTATATATTTTTGTATTACTGCCAACACTCCGGTTAAAACCATATTCAGCAAATTTCTCCATTAAATCAAATATATAGGTGGCTTTTGCTTCTGGGACTTTATGCTTAATAGCTCCTTCTGTAAATACGGAACGTTGTTTAGCCATTTGCTGAGGGTCTTTTTTACCCATATATCTACGAAGTAAATCAGCCCCTCCAAGACTATATCCAGCTAAGATTTGAGCGATCTGCATGACCTGCTCTTGATAAACTATAACTCCATAAGTTGGCTTGAGAATTTGGGCTAAATCTGGATGTGGATACTCAATTCTAGCTCGACCATGTTTCCGCTCCACAAAATCATCTACCATTCCTGATTGCAACGGACCCGGTCTATACAAAGCTACCAATGCTACAATATCTTCAAAAGTATCCGGTTGAAATCGCCGAATTAATTTTTTCAGACCACCAGATTCCAATTGGAAGACAGCAGTAGTATTACCACGTTTCAATAAATCATAAGTTGCAGCATCATCTAGTGGAATTTTAAGAATATCTATGGGAGTTTCCAGAAAATGATTAATAGTCTGTAACGCCCATTTAATAACGGTCAAAGTGCGTAAACCTAAAAAGTCAAACTTCACCAACCCAACAGCTTCCACATCGTTTTTATCAAATTGGCTAACCAAATCTTGGCTATCCTGTTCACAATAAAGTGGAGTAAAATCAGTTAGTTTAGTCGGTGAAATAACTACTCCACCAGCATGAGTACCAACATTACGGGTCAAACCTTCTAACTGACGAGCTTTATCTATCAAAGCCCGAACTTCTTCCTCTTGCTCATAGCGACTACGAAGAAGCGGTTCTTTATCCAAAGCCTTCTCTAACGTTATGCCAATTTCAAATGGAATTAACTTAGCAATTTTATCAACAAAACCATGTGGATGAGCTAATACACGTCCCACATCTCGCACCACAGCTTTAGCTGCCATCGTACCATAAGTTATTATTTGGGAAACTTTTTCTCGTCCATAATGTTCCGCCACATAATTAATCACCTCATCCCGTCCTTCCATACAAAAATCTATATCAAAGTCAGGCATCGAAACCCGTTCTGGATTAAGAAATCTTTCAAATAACAGTTCATAACGAATTGGATCTAAATCAGTGATATTTAACACATAAGCTACTAAAGAACCAGCACCACTACCTCTCCCGGGACCAACTGGTACATCATTATCTTTCGCCCATTGAATAAAATCAGCCACAATTAGAAAGTAACCGGGAAAACCCATTTGCAAAATAACATCTAATTCAATTGCCAATCTTTCATCATAAGGTTTTCTAAGTTCAACAAAAGATTCATCAGTTTTATCAAATAGAAAAGCTAATCTCTGTTCCAAACCAATTCGGGATTTTTGCCGAAAATATTCTTCAATAGTTTGGCCTTCAGGAATTGGGAAATCAGGTAGAAAATTCTTACCTAAAGTTAAATTTAAATTACACCGTTTAGCTATTAATTCTGTATTTTCAATTGCTTCTGGTATATCAGCAAATAATTCTACCATCTCTTGTGGAGTACGTAGATATTGTTGTGGGCTATAATTTTTAGGACGATTTGGATCGGCAACTACTTTCCCAGCATGGATACAAACTCTTAACTCATGAGCTTCATAATCATCACTGGTTAAAAACCGCACATCATTGGTAGCAACAACTGGAGTATTAGTTGCTAAAGCCAACTCTATTGCAGCATGGATATATTCTTCCTCATTAGGTCGACCAGTACGTTGTAGTTCTAAATAAAATCGTTGCGGAAACAAAGCATTACATTGTTCCAATTGTTGTTTAGCATCCTGTCCAGCCAACAATAGTTTCCCAATTTTTCCTTCTCTACCACCGGATAAAGCAATCAGTCCATCAGTATTGCCTTCTAACCAATCTTTATGTAAATGCGGAATGCTATCTGTCTGTCCTTCAGTAAAACTGCGTGATACCAAACGAGTAAGATTTTTATATCCAATATCATTTTGACAAAGTAGAACCAAACGGCTGGTTTCACTATCTTGTATCCATACATCAACTCCAATTATAGGTTTAATTCCAATAGCTTGAGTTGCCCGATAGAATTTTACCAATCCAAATAAGTTATTTTGGTCGGTAATCGCACAGGCCGGCATTCCAGATTTATAAACTGATTTAACGAGGGGTTTTATTCTAATTAAGCTGTCTGAAAGAGAGTATTCAGTGTGTAAATGTAAGTGTATAAAATTTGGCATATATTCTGGTTGGGTAGTGCTTTATATTTGTTATACTTAAAAGATTATTTGTAATTATAATACAATTTTATCTATTTAATTAATAACTTTTCTGTTAAATCGTAAAGATTAGTACAAATATATTTAGGATAATTATTACTATTTTGGTTACATTTTTCTAAACTTTTTGCTTTTGATACTGCTTTATTTACATGAATAAAATATTATTCTATCAATACCTTCACCAAAACTCAAATAAATTAGGGGCTGAAACTGGTTTGGCGGTTAGTACGATTAGTAGGATTTTTCGGGTGCCTGTTATATGGTAATGAAACTTTTAGTCGGCTAATTCAGCAGTTACATGAAGAAATAGTTGGGTCGCCTTTTCCAGCTTATATGGAGCAGTTGTTTAAGAAGTATGATTGTTGGAAAGAACAATATTTTGAGAAGGAATTTGCGGAGCATTTGAATATTTTGAAGTCGTTGTTGAAGAATCATCGGGGGATTGATTTGTATGAGCTAGCAGCTGGGTCTATTTTGCACGATTTGGATTTTGAACTGGCTAATAAATTATACTTATAGCTAGGCTGTTATGGTAAAATTATATTGTACAAATAGGAGTTAATATTATGAACACTATAACACAACAAATTATCCATGATTTAGAACAGTTGCCTGAATCAGTACAATCGGATTTATTGGATTTAGTTAAGTCTTTAAAGAAGACAACTTCTTCAAAAAATGGACAAGCAATAGTAAGTGTATACTTTGAACTGTAATAAATTGAGCTTTTATAAAAAATAAAAAAAAGATAAAAAATTTCAAATATTAACTCAAGTAAAAAAATCATGATTAAAATAAATTTTACAGAAAGCGAGATAGAACAATTAAAATATGAACGCTATCATCATCCTCATCCTTGCGTGCAACGTAAAATGGAAGCTTTACTACTAAAAAGTAAAAATATTAGTCATAAAGATATTGCTGAACTAACTGGTATTTGTCCTAATACCTTGCGTAGCTATTTAAAAGAGTACCAAAATGGTGGAATAGATAATCTTAAACAAATAAATTTCTTTCGTCCAAAAAGTGAACTAGAACAACATAGAAAAAGCATAGAAAAGTATTTCAAACAAAATCCAGTAGCTAATATTAATGAAGCATCTGCAAAAATTGAAGAAATAACTGGTATTAAACGAAGCCCTACAAGAGTACGCAAGTTTCTTAAATCTTTAGGACTCAAGCGACGTAAAATTGGTATGGTACCCTCAAAGGTTGATCCAGATAAACAAGAAAGATTTAAAAAAGAGGAACTTGAACCATGTTTAGAAGAAGCCAAACAAGGAAAAAGGGCAGTTTTCTTTGTAGATGCAGCTCATTTTGTATTAGCACCTTTTCTTGGATATTTATGGTCATTTACTCGCCTATTTATTAAAGCTCCTGCTGGTCGAAAACGTTTTAATGTTTTGGGTGCACTTGATGCGATTACTCATCAAATAACAATGGTCACTAACGATTCTTATATTAATTCTTATACTATTTGCGAATTACTATGGAAAATAAGGCAAATGCACTCCAATCTACCAATCACTCTTGTACTTGATAATGCAAGATATCAAAAATGTGAACTGGTATTTGGTTGTGC